>JAZQVK010000096.1:0-16071 GCA_045631765.1 Eubacteriales bacterium | reverse complement strand
AGGGCCCGGACACGGGGGTTGACGGATGCCACACAAAACGGTTATTCTCCTTATCCATCAAAGAAAAGCAAGCAAGTCGGCTTGAGCAAATACTATCCACCGCAACGCAAAGATCCTGCATATAGGCGTCAAACAAGCTGTCAAAATCCTCAAAGGACACACCCTCTGCGTAGTCCTTCAAGGTGGTATGCTGAAGGATGGCAAGACCGTCAAAGGGGCTGTAAATAAAATTGGTCTTGCCGGGGATCTGTACCTCCCAGCAGCCATCGTTGGCAAATTTGCGCGCCTCGCGCAAGGGGTAGCCATAGCGGCAGAGCGAATCAATGATCAGATCCTCGTTGTACACGGCCAAAATACCGCCGCCATAGCGCATGACCTCGGCCACGCGGCGAACAAGGCGCTCATCACTTTTTTGATTGAGACGCACCGTAGTGGGAAAATCACTGATGCCAAGCTCCTCTAAAATATCCAACACGAGATAGGTGACCTCATTTGTCACCTCATTGCCTTCCTCGTCTACGCCGGCAAGTAAAATGTTCTGATAGTGCTGGGCATCACCCGAGCCATAGTTACCGCCCGAAACCCATTCACAGCCCTTGATAAAGAAATGGGCAAGAATCTCGCGCGCCTCGTCAAGTGAAAGAAGACCACTCGCCAGATCCCGCTTCAGATAGTCACCAAGCAACCAGTCAATGCGACCGATGCCTGGCCAATTGCCGCACAGGCGGACGAAGGCAAAGACAAACCAAATGCTCTGCACCGCCTCGTAAAAGCTTTCGGCAGGCTCCCACGGCACACGGGATAAATTTTTTGCTTGCGCTTCCCAGCCGGGCCGCGCGGCAAGGACAGAAAGGTAGCGCCGGTGCCAGATGGTAAAGCTATCAAGGCAAGAAAGACAGCTCTGCACAAATGGTTCGCGCTCTGTACCGCGGTAACGAATGAGCGCCGCCTCAGCCTCTTTGCGGATATGCTTGACCCCTTTTTTCAAAACCGTTTCAAAATCGATGGTCAGGTGGCTGATGCTCCAAAAAACCGGTTGCCCCTGCCATGTGGCAGGGATCTTATGGCGGATAGCGATGCCAAGCGTGGCGGCGCCACAAACCAATTCGCCATCGGCAAACCGCAGGGGCGCCTCCTCGGCAATACGGCGAATGGCGGCATCATACTGTGCAAGTGGCGAAAGCGCCGCAAAGCCGGGAGTGGCATCCATCACCACACCGGGCGTTTTTCTCGTATCCTGCCCATAAACAAAGTGCAAGGATTCATAGGCAAAGCGGCGTGTAGACTCGCTCAGACGAACGGGCCGCTTCATACCATCGGGTGCGTAAAATTCCATAAGATCACCTCTTCTTTACTATAGCACCCCCGGCATCAAATTGCAATTGACAAAACTACATAAAACATGTATAATACTACAAAAAGGGGGATAACCATGGAAATAAAAAGATTGGATATTCGCTATTTACATAAGAATATGTCTGCCCATATAGATATGGACGGAAATCATCACATCAAATCCCTGCCTTGGCTTTCAGTGGTACAATCGGTAGAGGGAAGTTATACCGTTTCGACCGATGGTGGCACCCCTGTTGAAACAGGCAGCGGCGGTTTTTTCATTGCCCCATCGCAAGTCACACAAAGTATTCTTCATCATTCTGACCCCCACAGCCATCTGATGCAGAATCGCTGGCTGTTTATAGAGGCTTTTGTAAACGATACCTACCCGCTGGACCATCTGTACGATTTTCCCCTTTTGCTACCCAAAGAGGCTGTGCCAGCCATGCACACCCTATTTGAGCAGCTTTTTGCCGCGCACGACCTGTGCGATGAAATGAGCGTCTGCTACCAGATCATCAAGCAGCTACTGGCGATCGGCCACCCCCATAACCGCCTGGAAAACGCGGCGCTTTTACGCGTGACCGACTATATGCGCACGCATTTTGCTGAGGTGCTAGACATTCCACGCCTGGCACGCGTTGCCGGGCTTTCCCCATCCGGTCTGTTTACTGCCTTTGGGCAGCAGTTTGGCATGTCACCTATTGCCTATCTCAACCACTACCGGCTAACGCTGGCCTCTGCCTTGTTAAAGGAAACGGCGCTGCCCATCCATGTGATCGCAGAGCGGGTCGGCTTTTCAGACCCGTTGTATTTCAGCCGGCAATTTCACCGCTTGTTTTCCTTGCCGCCGCGGGAATACCGAAAAATACCGTAAAGAAAGCCGCCTAAAAAGGCGGCTTTCTTTATAGATCCATGCCAAACGCCGCCAGCAGAGCGGCGGCATCGGCCACGGCGCCGTAATCGGCGTGGGAAAAGATGCGAGCATCGCGGTCGGGGTTGACGGCGATCACCACGTCGGCCCCCTCTAAGGCGCAGGTGTGCTGCACCGCGCCGGAAAGGCCAACGGCTACGTAGACCTTGCATGAGGCCTTGGCACCGGTGAGGCCGATCTGCTCGGCATACGGGGCGCCGCCCGCATCTACCAGCGCGCGTGAGGCGGCTAAAGAGGCGCCAAGCCGCTCTGCCAGCCGGGAAAACGCCGGGCGCATGCCCTGCGTGCCCTTGCCAAGACCGAGCATCACCTCAGCCCCGGTCACCTCGCAGCGCACGGTGGCCATGGCCGGGCGGGTGCGGCAAACGATATCGGCCGTGATGCTGCCGCCCCTCGCCGGGCGGGTCAGGATCAGGCTACCATCCTTCACGGTAAGACCGGTGCAATCGGCACACAGACCGGCACCCAGCATGGCGGCCACGGCAGGAGCCGTATTCCGCCCCCAGGCGGAGGCCGGGAACAGCACGGCATCCGGGTCAGCCTCTCGGATGGCGGCAACCAATGCTGCCGGCTCGTCCTGCGACAGGAGCAGCACCCGCTCGCCTACAGCCTTGGCGGCAGGCATGGCCTGCTCACCAACGGCCATAACAAGCGGCAGCCTTTCCTCTGACGGGGGAAATTCCCCGGCGGCAAGCTTATCCCTTTGCCGCAATCCCTCGATCAAGGCGGGAATCTCATCCACCGTGATCGGGCGGCAGATACGTGCGTATGCGGTGCTTTCGCGCGTGGCGATCACGCGGGTGGGCGAGCCGGCCAGGCCACAGGTCTCGGGCAGCAGGCCGATGGCGCCGTTATCCCAGCATTCCACCTCGCCAAGCCGCGAGCGCAGCTTGGGAAAGCGGAGCGGAAAGCTGCGCTCTACCGTCAGCAGCGCGGGGGCGACCAAGGGGCATGGGGCACCCTGACCACGCAGGGTCACGACACCGCCCGAAAGCGCCATCACGCCGGGCAGCAGCGGTATACCGAGTAGGGTGGCCAGCATGGGGCCTACTTGGGCCGTCTCACCCTCGGTGGTGGTGCGGCCGCAAAGGATCAGATCATAGCCGATCTTTTTGGCCGCCGCGGCTAAAATGCGCGCGGTGACCAGGGTATCGGCCCCGGCGTAGACCGGGTCGGAGAGCAGGATCACGCGGGAAACGCCCAGGCGCGTGAGCGCACGGAGCGGCTCCTTGGCTGACGGCGGGCAGAGCGAAAGCACGGTCACCTCTGCCCCGCTTTGCAGGGCACATTCGACCGCGCAGGCATCAAAGGGCTGCAATTCGCCCCCCGCTACGCGCACACAGACAAGCGCCCTCATGCATTCTCCTCCGCAAGCGGCAGCAGCGCCTCGGCTACTGCGCGGTAGCGGCGGTAGGCCTTATCGTATGCCTCGCGGTTTTCTTCGTTCGGCATGGTGTGCGAGCGGATGGCGGTGCAAGCCTCGAGCGCCGCGATGGGCGAAGAAAACGCCCCGGCGGCTACGCCGGCCAGCATGGCCGAGCCAAAGGAGGAATCGCTGTTTTCATGCTCAACAAGTGAAATGCCAAGCACGTCTGCCGTGATCTGCCGCCATATCGGCGAGGAAGCACCGCCACCAATGATCACGGCGTGGCTCTCGTGCTGCATGCCAAGGCGGTCGACCGTGGCAAGGCAATCACGCAGGGAGAAGGCTACCCCCTCTAACACCGCGCGGGCAAAATGCCCCTTTTCATGCCCCGCGCGAATACCGACAAAGGAGCCGCTAAGGCGGGGGTTGGCATAGGGCGTGAGCTCGCCGTTGAGATACGGATGGAAGAGCAAGCCGCCCGCGCCGACGCCGGCGGCTGCGGCGGCCTCATCCAGCTCGCGGTAGGTGCCGCCAAAGGCATCGCGGAACCAGCGGTAAGACGAGGCGGCCGCCTTGGTGGCGGTGCCGGGGTACCACAGCCCCTCCTCAATATGCGAATAGCAGACCAGATCGCGATCTACAAACGGTTTTTCGGTAATCACGCAGATACGGCCGGCGGTAGCCAGCTTTACGGTCATGTTGCCGGGGCGAACACCGCCGGCAGCAAAGACCTCCATCACCGTATCGGTGGTGCCGCACAGCACGGGCGTGCCGGCCAGCAGGCCGGTATCCGCGGCAGCGGCAGGGGTCAAACCGCCCACGATATCACTCGGGCGACAAAGGCGCGGCAGCATGGCCGGGTCTACCCCGGCGGCAGCACACAACTCCTCTGACCAGCAGCCCTTTTCCATATCAAAGAGCATACTGCCCTCTGCCTCGATCACGTCGGTCACGTAGTCCCCCGTCAGACGGTGGCGCACGTAGTCCTTAGCAAAGAGGATCCTTTTGGTGCGGTTGAACACCCCCTCCTCGTTCCGTTTGACCCACAAAATATGCGGCAGCGTCCAAATCGTGTCTACCGAATGGTAGGAAAGCGCCTTGATCCGCTCGCCGGCAGCGGCGCGCAGATCCGCCACCTCACGCTGGGAGCGCGTATCCGTCCAGTAAATGGCGGGGCGCAGGGGGCGAAAATCCTCATCGCAGAGAACGGCGGTATGGGTAGCCGCATCCAGCGAGAGCGCAGCTACGTCACACGCATTGACCCCCGCTTTTTCCAGCAACGCACGCACGTTACGGCAGGTAGCCTCGTACCAATCGTCCGGGTTCTGCTCAGCCATGCCGGGTGCCGGGTGCGCGGTGGGATATTCCATTTTGGCAGTGGCAACCACTCTGCCTTGCTCGGAAAGCAGGGTGGCCTTGGAGGCACCGCCGCCAAAATCAACGCCAAGAAAATATTTCATCTGTCTTCCTCTTACCGCTCGATGGTATAGTTTTCACCGCTGATGCCGGGCACGGCACCACGGGCGATCAGCGCCTCGTTTTCATCATGCGCGATCAGCCACTTGTTGCGGGCAAAGAGCAGCGGATCTGCCGGCTTGTTACGCAGGGGGGTATTGGTCTCCTTGCTTAGACCAACGAGGCAGCGGAAGCCGCCATCCTCGACCTGGCAGGGGCAGTAGTGCAGCGAGGTGCTGTATACCTCGATCAGCGTGCCGCGCGGCACGTAGAAGCCAACGACCTTTTCAGCATCCAGCCGGTTATCCACCAGCTCAGAGCGCAGCGCCAGCAGCAGCACCAGGTCGGTGGCGGGCAGGTTGATCTCGTTACAGATATGCCACTCTAAGGCGTTGAGACGGTTACTCTCGCCCCAGCAATAACCGATCTGCGCCGGCACGTCGCCAAACAGCTCGGCACGGATAAAATCGGCAAGGGGTGCCTTTTCCAGCGACTCCTCGGTGGGCACGTAGCGCACGCCGCTCTCGGGCATGGGGATCGCCTCCATACGGGCGACCATTTCGGCCGTATCTGCCTCGATGATGCGGCCGTAGGGCGCAAAGGCAGGGTCGGTGACCGGGTAAAGGCGGATGTTCGGGTTTTTAGCTTGCAGCTCAGCAAAGGTCATGATCATTCTCCTTCCGAAAAGGTGACGGTGTGGGTCAAGGTATAGGTCTTGCCGCCCTCAAGTGCGGTGATGTAGGGCTTATGGGTGATATCGCCATCCGAATCAATAAAGTCGGGCATGCCGTTCCAGGGCTCAACGCACAGGTAGGGGGCATCATACTTCTGCCAGAAGAGCAGATGGTCAAAGCCCGGGAACTCGACACGGATGGAGCGGCCGCCGCCACGGCGGCGCAGGGTAACGGCGCGGGAATTCAGCGTTTCCAGCACGATGGCATCAATGGCGAAGTATTCCTTCTTCATCGGCAGAACGCTGCCGCTGGCAAAGGGCTGCTTATCATGCCCCAGCAGGTTGCCGTAGAGCGGGTTGACGGCCAGCTCCTCTTCCTTTTCAAAGACGGCCTCGTAGGCATCCACCCCCTCAGGCGTGGCATAGGCCTCGTGCCCGCCAACGCTGAAATACATCGTGTCGCCATCCTTATTTTCAACGGCGTAGGTGATCGCCAGGCTATCCCCCTCTAAGCGGAAGGTGGCGGTAAAGGTGAAGGGCCAGGGGAAGGTGGCCAGCATCTCGGCGGTCTCGGTTGCGGCTAAAACCGCTTCATTCTCGCTCACACGGATAACAGAAAACTCCGCAAAGCGGATAAAGCCGTGCTTTTGCTGCTGGTAGGTCTTGCCGTTCAGAGTGTAGGTATCATCCTTTAATCCGCCGCAAAGCGGAAACATAATGGGGGCACGGCCTGCCCACACGGCAGGATCCCCTTCCCAGATGAACTCGGTACCTGTCTTGCTGCGAACAGACTGAATCTCAGCGCCTACGGTAGAAATAGCAACCGTCAGGCGGTCATTTTGAATGGTAATGATCTGTGACATAAGAACGCTTCCTTTCGTTTTTTTCCATCATATCATAAAACGCATTACAAATCAAGTAAAATGGCAAAAGCCGCCCACGCAAGGGGCACGGGCGGTGCTTTTTTACTTCGTCAGCCAGAGGTGATCCTCATCCGTGGTCATATAGAAGCCACGGTTCTCGCCAGCCATGATCCACAGATAGTAGTTATCATAGCCGGGGGCGGCGTGGAAGGGGTGGTAGCCACGCGGGATCTCAACGAAATCGCCCGACTTGACGGTATAGGTCTCGTCGATATCGCCTTCCTTGGTGTAAACGCGCTGAATACCGAAGCCACCGGGCTTCTTGAACTCATAGTAGTAGATCTCCTCGGTAGCGGCCTCGATCGGCATATTGTCATCATCATGCTTGTGGGGCGGGTAGCTGGCCCACTGGCCACCGGTTACGAAGGCTTCGCCAATGTACAGAATATCGGCATCGGTGCGCTCATCCAGGATAAAGTGCGCCTGTCTCTGCCAGCCGGGCTTGCCAAGATCCTTGATCACCACGTCACCGGGGTTGATCAGGGCGGGCTTATGATCGCGCTTGGCGGGGGATTTGCAAACGGCGATCGACACCTCGCCCACGCCGGTCACGGTAAAGGGCGTGTTGCGCGGGATATAGACGCAGGTAGCCGCCCCATCGAACACGGTCTCGCGGCAGCCGATGTTCTCGTAAGAGAAGCTCTCTGCCGTAACAGAGCACTTGCCGCCGAGAAGAACGAGGGCGAACTCCTTATTCTCCTCCGAATAGCTCTTCTTTTCACCGTCGGCAAGACGGAGCATATCCATCTCTACCAGACGGCAGGCACTGTTCTCCTTGGTATAGATCTCACTTTTACCAAACTTCTTGTTCCAGGTTCTCTTAAAATTCATAGCCTTGCTCCTTCAAAAAAGAAATTGTCGTATCGTAGTCGGGCACGCCGGCGCGGGAGCCGATCTTCTCACACTTCAAGGCCGAGACGGCCGAGGAGAAGAGGCAGGCACGGTAGGCATCCATCCCACGGGTGATGGCGGCGGCATAGGCACCGTGAAACACGTCGCCCGCGCCGTTAGAGTCAACGACCTTGGCCGGCATGGCCGGGTAGGTCTTCAGCTCACGCCCATCATAATAGGTACCGCCGCGGCTGCCCTGGGTGATCACGACAGCGCGGGGGTGGTAGGTCTCATACAGCTTTTTGGCGGCAGCAGCGGCATCGCTCTCGCCGGTCTCACCCAGGGCAAATTCCTCGCTGGGGATGAGGTAATCGGCATAGGGCAAGAGACCCTTGACCCCCTCGTAGCGGCCGCCGGCATCGTATACGACGGCGGTGCCGCTTTCACGGGCAATTTTAGCGCCCTCGATGGCGGCAGATAGCTCGTTGCCGTCTACCAGCAGCACCTTCGCCTCGCGGATGGCGGTCTTTTTCGCTTCATCTAAGGCAAGGGGCGGCAGGTTGCCGCGGTCAAACACGATGGTGCGGCTGGTGGTCTCTTGGCTGAGCATGACGTAGGAGGTAAAGGCGCGGTAGCCGGCATGCACCGAAACGAACGCAGTATCTACCCCGTAGCGGGCAAAATCATCCAGCAAAAAGTGGCCGGCGCCATCATCGGATACGTGGCCGAGGAAGGCAGTCCTCGCGCCCAGCTTAGAGGCGGCCACAATGCCGGTAGCGCAGGGGCCGCCGCCCGCCGCGCTGACAGACTCGGCCCTTTGCTTTCTATCCTCTTCGGTATAGTGGGGCAAAACGATCAGGGTATCGTATACGTTTGCGCCAATACCGACGATCTCGGCCGCCATCAGGCACGGCCTGCTGCGCCCAGCAGACGGATCTTGGAGGTGGCGAAGGCCGAAACTGAGGCAACAGCCTCCTTCATAAACAGGTCAATGGCCACCTTCTCACGCGAGGTGGCAAATACGGCATCCAGGAAGGAATAGCAGAGGTCGGTGCCGAAGTTGATCTTGCGGATACCGGCTGCGATGGCGGCGGTGATCTCCTCATCCGGCACGCCCGAACCACCGTGCAGCACGAGCGGCAGACCGGTCAGCTGCTTGATAGTGCGGATGCGATCAATATCCAGCTTCGGCGCCTGCTTATAGCGGCCGTGCGCGGTGCCGACCATGATGGCCATGGCGGCAATGCCGGTCTCGGCTGCGTAGCGAGCGGCCTCGGCCGGGTCGGTATAGTCGGAAACCTTTTCATCCTTGGTGGAGCCAATGTGGCCCAGCTCGCCCTCTACGCCAACGCCCACGTAGCCGCAGCGGTCGCAAACGGCACGGGTGACCGCAATATTCTCCTCCAGCGGCAAGGTGGAGGCATCAATCATGATGCCGGTGGCACCTGCGCGGAGCGCACGCTCGACCTCGCGCTCGCCGGCGCCATGGTCAAGGTGGAAGCAGACGGGTACGCTCGCCTTCTTGGCGGCGGCAAGGATCACGGGGGCGAGATAATAGCCCTCTTCATTGGTAAAGAGGCGAGAGTAGCACTGCAAAATGACCGGCGCACGCTCGGCCTCTGCGGCGGCGATGACACCCATCACCGTTTCCATATTGTATACGTTAAAGGCGGGGATGGCGTAGCCACCCTTTTCTGCCATGTTGAGAATTTCGGTAAAGCTTACAAGCATGCGAGCACAGCCTCCTCTAATGTAACGACCTTCACGCCGGCCGGTGCGGCGGCGGAAAGGGCGAGATATTCGCCAACGCTTTCGGTTACCACCGTCTCGGCACCGGCGATCACAGCCTCGTGCATGCGGCGGGCGCCGACCTTAGCGATCACATCGGCCATATAGGTAGCCATCAGCGCCTGGCCGCCCAGCATGGTGGCCTTGCCGGAGACCAGCATCTCACGGCGCTCGCCCAGGGCATCGACCACGGTGCGAATGCTCTGATCATCATCCAGCTCGCGCGCGATGTAGGCGCAATCCTGGATGGTATAGGCGGTCTCGCCCTTCTTGGGAGAGAGCTTGCCCTCCTTAATCAGCGAGGCAATATAAGCCGGGAAGGTAACAACGTTGGCGGTAACCACGCCCCATTCCTTACCCTCACGCAGGAAGGCAGCGGCATCGGTGCCGTCGTAGCAGACGACCGTCTTAAAGGGAGCAAAGGCATCGTTTGCGCGCTTCATAGCCGCGCGGGTCTCCTCGGCCGCGCCAATGAGGAAATTGCTGGCATAGGCATCATCCGGCTCGTTTTCCAGCACGGTGAAGTTGATGCCGGCAGCGGTAAGCAGGCGCATGGCGTTCAGGGCACCAGCCGGGTACAGGGCTCGGGCATCGGCACCCAGGAAGAGCAGCACGTCTGCCTCCTTCGGCAGGGCGGCGATGGCCTCGGCCAGCGCACCGTCAAGCGCTACCTGACCGTAGGGGGTACCGTGATCGGCAAGGTTGTCAAGCAGGGTGTTGATATAGGGGGGCAAAACACCCTCAAGAGCGGCGGCCAGGCGGGCCTCCTTCGTAAACTTGGTCGGGTCCCAGCCCGTGATGCAATCGTGTGCGCAGCCGGAGCAGAGCGCACATTCGTAAAGGTTGGCGCTGACCTCCTCGTCCAGAGCGAGGCCTCCACGCTCAACAAGCGAGAGCGAGAGCGCGCGGGCGCGGGCGGTATTTCTTTCATGACCCGTGGCGTTGCCGATGGGGCAGATGTGATGGCACATCCAGCAGAAGCGGCAAGCGTCAAAGGTCTCTTTGCTTTTCTGTGATACTTGCATGTTCCCTCTCCTTTCTTACAGACCGAGCTTGAACGGGTTCATGATGCCGTTGGGGTCAAGCTCTTTTTTCAGACCGTAGAACACCTGCATGGCGCTGCCATACTGCTCCTTCATCAGGCGGCCGAGCTTAATGCCCACGCCGTGGTGGTCGTTGACCACGCCGCCGTGCTGAATGGCGGTACGAACGCCCAGGTTCCAGATATCGTTGTGCAGGCGAAGCGCCTCGTGCGGGTCGGTAGGTACGTCCTTCCCCTCTACGATAAAGCGATCGTAGATCATGGCACCCCACTCGTACCAGTGCGAGAAGTGAGCAATGAACTTGGCCTGCGGGAAGTTGGTCTCGATGGCCTTCTTCATCTCCCAGTAGATCTTTTCGATCTTATCGTAGGGAGCGATCGAGTCCATGGTGCCGAACATCTGCGGCAGATCCAGCATGTTGCCGGGGTAGAAGAAGGTGATCTTTTCCTTCCACCACTTTTCACCATACTCAGAGCCAAGGTCCTCGGCACCGTATTTGGCAAAGGTGGAAAGCAGGATCTTCTCCTCTACCTCTACCAGCTCGGCCACACCCTCGATGGCGATGTTCATAAACGCACCGGGCTTAGCCACGCCAACGATCTTCTTGATCAGAGAGGAGGTCTCAGCCTCGTCATAGAGACGCATGACCGAGGGCTTAAACTTTTGCAGCAGCTCGCGGCCGGCGTTAAACGCATCGGTCATGTTATGGAACAGGAAGCCGCGGAACTTGCGGGCTTCGGGCTGCTCAAAGATACGCATCTGTGCCTTGGTAATCACGCCCAGCGTACCCTCAGAGCCGATGAAGATCTGGTTCAGATCCGGCCCGGCAGCGTGCTTGGGTGCCGGCGAGGTATAGATGATATCGCCGTTCGGCAGAACAACCTCCATCTGCAGCACCATATCGTCGATCTTGCCGTACTTGGTAGAGGAAACGCCGATGCCGCGGTGCGCCAAGAAGCCGCCGACGGTAGAGCAGGTAAGCGAGGAGGGGTAGTGCATGGTGGCATAGCCGCGCTGGTTTGCCTCCCACTCCAGGTGCTTATAGATGGCACCCGTGCCGCACTCGATATACATACCCTTTTCGTTGAAATCGTGAATGGCGTTCATACGCTTGGTATCCAGCACGATGCCGCCCGCTACCGGGATGGCACCGCCCTGCGTACCGCCGCCGGCACCCCAGACAACGACCGGGATCTTATAGTAGTTGGCGATCTTCAGAACTGCCGAGGTCTCCTTGGCATCCTTGGGGGAAACGACAACGTCTGCCTCCGGCATACGGTAGCCGCGGTCTGCCCACATACGGGAGAGCCAGAAATAGTCTACGCTGTGCGCCACCTTATCAATCTCACGGGTGGAGCAGTTTTCCCGTCCGACGGCATCCTCCAGCTCGGACAGGACCATGGTAAAGAGAAAATCTGTCATGTTATATTCCTTTCAAAAATTACATACGGTCATTACGGATCAGCGGAACATACTTGGTGAACTCGGCGATCTCTTCGGTATAATCACCCTCGATCTCTACGCAGTGGTGGATGTAGGGCCCGTCGATCAGCTTATCCTCCCAGCGGTTGAGATCGTCAAACTCTGCCCACAGGTAGGTACCGAAGGTGTAGGGGCCATCGGTCGAGCGGCAGGTGCCGTTGAGGATGGAGTAATTGCCGTTATCCTGGTCAAGGCGGGCAATGGTGTAGCTGCCATCCTTCACGCGGAACCACTGGCGCATGTTCACGTTCTTGGCTATGCTATCCGGTGCCTTGAGCGAGTAGGCAAACGGGCCGCAATGCCAAAGCAGCTCGCCGTTTTGGTTTTCGGGGTGGCGAACGGTAAACTCGCCAAAGAACGGAATCTTCTTACCGCGCGAGGCGGCAGCAAGCAGCACCATGGTGATAGCACCGTGCATATCCGATTCGCAGGAGATGATGTAGCCCATATCAGCCAGCACCGAATAGGCGGTACAGGGCATAGCGCCAACGGCCAGCTGCATGGCTGTCCAGCATTCGGCCGAGATCGCCGAAACGCCCAGCTCGGCAAACAACTCCTCATACAGAAGAACAAACGCATAAACCTTTTTCAGCAGCGGCGGGGTCAGATCATCCATTTCGTAACGCGAGGCAAGCAGGGCGGCGCCCTTTTCTAATTCCTCATCCCGCTCAGAAAGAATACGGTTGTACTTATCAACAACCACGCCGATATTGACCGGAATGCAGCGAATGCCGAATTTCTGCATCAGCTCGCCCTCGTTGAAAATGACCGAATAGAACGGCCGTGGGCGCAGACCGACCTGCGCGATCTTCAGGTTTTGGAAGTTCTTGACCATACAGGCCACCGAGGCAAACTTTTCAAAGCCGCGGCGGAAGGTCGCGGAATCCATTTTACAGGTATTGATGTGAGAAAAAGGAATGTTGTTGCGCTGAAGCAGGCGCGAAACGCCAAAGATACCGCACTGCGAATCGGTATAGCGCATACCGTCGGCATCAAAGCGCTCGTCAAGCGGGGCAAAGATGCAAACCGGCTTGCCAAGCTTGCATACCTCGGCAATCGCCTCCTCGTTGCCAAAGTTGGCGTTGATCACGAACACCGCGTCTACCTTTTCAGCCACAAAGCGCTCGCGGATCGCAACGGCATCGGCCTCGTTGATCATCACGTCAACCGGGTTGACACCCTCAATGTCGACGAAGGAGATCCCGTCTCCCTCAAAATGCTCTCTCATGTAGCGAACGGCGGCACGGCCGCGCTCCTCAGCGATCTCCCAATTAAAGATGCCGGGGCGAGGCGTTACGTCACGGCGGCAGGGTACAAGACCGATCTTCAAGCTGTAATCCATATCCAAAGCTCCCTTCTTGCATAGCAAAAAATTTTAACAAGTATATTGTAATACAAAAAAAGTTGTGTTACAATGGATATACTGATTGCTTGATTGTACAAATCGACTTTTTTGTGAGGAATTATGCGTAAAATTTCCTTTGCGGAGTTAGAGCAAGAGAACGTAAACGTAACCGGCATTGCTGCGGTTGAGCGGCGCTGGCGGGATGGCAACGTAAATCGCTACCCCGATGGGCGAGGGGAGAACATTATCTCTTACACCATCAGCGGGCAAAAGCAGATCTATACCACGAGCGAGGAGGAGCCGTTTTGCACGCTTTCTGCCCCGGCAGCCGTGTTGATCTCGCGCGGCGCCCCGTATACCTCGCGCACCGTGCTTGGCGAGGGTGAGGAGAATGGCCATACCATCTGCGTGCGCTTCGTCCTACGTGACGATGCCGGCGAGGAGCTGGAGCTTTCAGACCAATACCGCTATTGGTCAAAGGACCCCGACGGGCGGCTTCTATCCCTGTTTCGCGGTATTCTTTCTGCCTTTCTTTCCCCCAGCACACCGCGCCTGCTGCTAAAAGCGCGCCTGCTTGAGCTGCTACACGAGCTGGGGCACATGCGTGACGGCGCCAAGATCCCGGCGGATTTTCGCTCGATCTTACCGGCCATTCAGCACTTAGAGCGCCACCCGGCCGAAAATACAACTGTACAAGAGCTGGCCGCCATGTGCTTTCTCAGCGAAAGCTACTTCCGTGCGCGCTTTCGCGCATTTGCCGACTGCTCACCTATTGATTATCGCAACCGCCTGCGCGTAGGCAAGGCTAAGGAGCTGCTTGCCAGCTCGCTGTGGACGACCGACCTGATTGCCGAAGCACTCGGCTTTTACGACACCTCGCATTTTTACCGGGTATATAAGCGTATTACTGGGCAGACCCCACGTCGAGAAGAATAAGGCTGATGCATAGGCGTTGTGTCCTTGGGGACAGTCAAAAAAGCCGATATGGATTTGATTCCGTATCGGCTTTTTCTATTGCACCGCCGCACTCTCGGTGGCGAGCAAGTACGCACTTTCTGATAATTTTTAGTGATAGGCTGTCTTCGACAGCGTGATATTACTCGCTCTGCTCGTAGTGATATTGAAACCTTACGGTTTCAGTGATATTCTATTCGCCTCCAAAACTCGCGTACGAATACCACTTGGCGAAAGCCAAATATCACTGCGAAGCAATATCACTCGCCGCAGGCGAATAGAACTGGCGTGATACTCCGAAAGAGTATCACGCCTATGCATCAGCCTTATTCTTATATGTTTTTTTCCCTACGCAGCTGGCGCGGGGTTTTGCCGGTCTGCCGGCGAATCACCGTGCGAAAATAGGCCGCCGAGCAGTAGCCCAGGCGCCCGGCGATCGTTTCGATCGGCAGATCGGTAGTGCGCAAAAGAAAGGCGGCGCGCGCCGCCTGCTTTTCATTCCAGGCAGCCAGCGGCGCATGCCCCAGCTCTGCGCGAAAGGCGGCATAAAGGCCGGATTCGCTGACCCGGCAATGGCGTGCCAGTGCCGGCACGGAAAGCCGCTCTACCGTTTCCATATAGGAAAGCGCACGATCAACCACGACACGGGCACGGCTGCTTTTCCGCCGCTCCATATGCGGCAGCACCGCATCCAAAAACAGAAAAAAGAGACCCAGCGTTTCATAGTTGACCGTCAGCTCCCGGTCGGCAAGGGCCGCATATCGCTGCCGCAGGGCAGGCGTAAAGGGGATCTTTTGCAGGGGGTAGCCCCCTGCCCCCTCGCCGTGCAAAAAGGCGGGAAAGGCCAGCGAATCAAAGTATATCTCCGGCTCCCCTGCCCAGTAGGATTGGTAGCGGCAGCCGGCGGGGATATAAAACAGATCTCCCGCCCCTACCTCGATCGTTCGTGTCTCCCCCACCAAACGGGCATGCCCACGGCGCATATAGCCAAAATAGTGAGGGCAGGTGCCGGCGCGGTTATCGGTATAGTGCGTATGGCTGAAGGACAGGCGAAGAAAATGATAATCACTGCTGAATATTGATCGTTTCATGCAAAAAGCATCCTTTTTCTTTGCAGGATATTGGTTGTTTTATTACAGTATAGCATCTTTTTTTTCGCTGTCAAGATGCTACAATATGGTTGATAAGAAAATTTGGGGAGGGTCACTATGAAAAACCAACAATTAATTATCGTATCTGAGGGCTGTGTGGAGCTGCTTGACCAGCCTATGCCCAAGCCGGGGCCTGGCTACGTGCTGGTGCGCACGGAATTTACCTCTATCAGCAGCGGCACCGAGCGAGCCAACCTAGCCGGTAACGTACACGTTTCGCGCGAGAGCGCCGGGCAGACCGAGGCACACTACCCCCGCTACATTGGCTACAGTGCCTCCGGCGTGGTGGTAGAGATTGGCGATGGCGTTAAGAGCGTAAAGCCGGGCGACCGCGTTGCCCTTTCCTGGTCGCTGCACAAGCACTATAACTGCGTGCCGGAATATAACGTGCACCCCATACCCGAGGGCGTAAGCATGGAGGATGGTGCGCTGATCCATATCGCCACCTTCCCGATGGCGGCCATCCGCAAATGCCGCTTTGAGATCGGTGAGGCAGCCATCGTCATGGGCGTTGGCATTCTCGGGATGATGGCCATTGGCCTTCTGCGCGCCGCCGGCGCCATGCCGCTGATCGCGGCCGACCCGGACGAAGGTAAGCGTAAGCTGGCGCTTTCGCTGGGCGCCGACTACGCGCTTGACCCGACCGCCCCCGGCTTTGCCGAGGAGGTAAAGCGCCTCTCGCACGGCGGTATTCAAGTAGCCATTGAGGTGACCGGCGTGGGCGTAGCGCTCAACCAGGTGCTGGACTGCATGCGTCCCTTTGGCCGTGTGGCGCTGCTGGGCTGCACCCG
>JAZQVK010000095.1:0-2531 GCA_045631765.1 Eubacteriales bacterium | reverse complement strand
TGCGGCCAGCGACATCAGCGGAACGGGCGGTAGCCCGGCCGGGGCATAGCCACGCTCCATATCGTTTATGACCAGCAGCGGGTAGTCGGCTGCCTCGCGCAGGCGGGCGATCAGCGCGGGGGAGCGCTCGTTGATCGTAAGCTGCACGCAGCCAACTGCCTGCTTTTTGATCATTTCTAAGGTAAACGCCAGGTTATCAAAGCTCTCTATGGCGCGGGCGCACAGCACGCGCCCCAGCTTTTGCTCAACCGTTAGTTGATGTAGCGGAAGCATGCTTTTTCTTTACAAAGAGGCAAGGAAGGCCTGCTCTGCCTCGTTCGGCTGGCGGCCGTATTCACCCAGCTCAAAGGCCTCGGCATAGCGAACGGCGGCACCCTTTTCTTCGCCGTAGCGAGCAAGCAGCTCGGCGCGGAAGCGGGCTGCCGTTTGCGCAAAGCGAATGGCATAGCCATCCTCGCGGCTGTGCGAAAGGATCTCGCTGTCACTCATGCCGGCGGGGTCCTCGCCCTTCAGCCAGGCAAAGCGTGCTTCATCACCCTCCGGCACCGTTTGTAGATAGGTATAGGGCAGCCATTCGTAAACCTGGCTTTCGTTGAGGTGGCAGGCATGCAGCTTGCTTTCGATCACCTCGTCAATGCTGATCACGTAGGTCGGGTTGAATGGGGGATACTTAAAACGATCCTCGTAATACAGAATAATCGGCATTTCGCGCATGGCGGGCACGTCCGGGCAGGTGTGCGGCACGGTAAGAATGTAAACGGCATCCTGCACCAGCTGTGCGGCGGCACGGTGGTCGGCGTGGTAGTCGTTCGTGCGGTGGGCAATGATCACATCCGGGTTGTAGGCGCGAATATAGCGGATCAGGCGCATACGGGTAGGCAGATCCGGCATGATGGTGCAATCATCAATATCCCACACATCATAGGTAATGCCCAGGTACTTGGCAACGGCGGCAGATTCTCTGCCACGGCGTGCAGTAGTCTCCTCCGGGGTCATGATATGGTGGCCGCCACAGCCGTTGCAAAGGCTGAGAAAGCGTACCTCGTGCCCTGCCGCTACCAAACGGGCGGCCAGACCGCCACAGCCAAATTCATTGTCATCCTGATGGGCGCCAACTGCTAAAATCTTCATAAATCATATTCCTTTCTGTTTTCAAATAAGAGAGGCTTGCTTGCGATATTGCGAGGGCGTTAGCCCGGTCAGCCGTTTGAAGGTCTTTGAAAAATAGTTTGCCTCGTTAAAGGCCAGGCGTGCGGCGATCTCCTTCACCGTCAGCTCGTTTTCCAGCAGCAGCTGCTTGGCACGCTCGATCTTCAAAGAGGTGTAATATTCCATGATCGTTTGATCGGTCGCGGTGCGAAAGATGCGAAAAAGGTAGGCACGGCTGTAGGAGGTGGCGCTACAGATGTCATCAATGGTGAGCGCCTTATAAAGGCCGTCCTGCAGCATGTTGATCACGTCACCGATCGGCTTTTTGGCGTATTCGCTTTGGCGTAAAAAGATGGCGTTGCCGTGCTCGGTCTCTGTTTGCCAGCGCAGCAGGCTGATCAAAAAGATCTCTAAATAGTTTTTGATCATTTGCTCGCCGCCAAGCGAGGGGCGCTCAACCTGCTCCATCTTTTTCACGGTAGGGTCAAGCACCGGGATGCGAAAGGTCTTTTTTCCCTCCGAGAGCAGAGAATAGAGCATTTTAGAAAGAGAGGGCTCCGGCTTCAGCCGTTTGCCGGCGAAGAACTGCATCGCCTCTGAGCGGCAGGCAAAGCAAAGAATAAATACCCGCGGCGCCCGCTCGCCCTCTGCCGCCAGGGCGTGAAACTCCATTGGCTTGTGAAACAGCAGCTCCCCCTCGCCCAGCAGAATTTTTCGATCATCGGCGGTGCAAAGCAGCCTGCCGCTTTCCACGTACACCATTTCCCAAAAATGGTGCGTCTCGCCGGGGGTGGAAAAATGCTTATCAAATTCAAAGTAATGGATGGCCACAATGCGGCTGATGTTGATCAAATTTTGCAGCTTGTGCTCAAAATACTTCTTCATGACTTTAGTATACAATAAAGACAACTAAAAATCAAGTATATTATTTTACCCTTTCAGGATAGCATAGTATATTGCAAATTGAAGAAAGGCGTGATAAAATGAGATTACCGATTATTGCTGTAAAAAGGAGACTCCCTATGAACTTCAATTCTACCGTAAAGGGCAGCGCCCTGGAGGGCTTTTATCCCGCAGGCTGGGATTTTGAAAAGATCGACGCATGCATTGGTGAGGCAGAAACGGTTTGCGAACGGCAAGCGCATTGGAACCCCGGCTTTGCCCCGGTAATGTGCCAGAGCCTTGGCGAATTTGAGACCTACATGGGGCACGAGATCGCTATGCAGATCCGTCTGGCTAAGGAGCGCGGCGAGAAGATCGCCTTTATCCTGCCGGTAGGCCCGATGGGTATGTATAAATGGGTAGTATATTTTCTGCGTGAGTGGCAGGTATCCTGTAACCACGTATACACCTTTAATATGGACGAATGGGCAGACGGAGAG
>JAZQVK010000094.1:0-18255 GCA_045631765.1 Eubacteriales bacterium | reverse complement strand
GATCCTCATCCTGTATCGCATCGGTGCTGTTATGCCCGTCCCCTTTGTCAACTCCGCTTTGATGAACGCTACCCTGACCAATCAGCTCGGCTCGGCATCCATTTTTGGATACCTGAACGCGCTGTCCGGCGGTGCGTTTGGCACGGCAACGCTGTTTGCCCTGTCCGTTTCCCCCTATATCACGGCATCCATCGTTCTTCAGCTGCTCGACGTCGCCTTCCCCTCTTGGTTTGGCGGCAAGGATGGCAGAAATGCTGATCCCGAAGCAAAGAAGAAGAAGATGACGCTGTGGACCCGTGTAGTAACCGTTCTTCTGGCCGTTCTGACCAGCTGGGGCTACTACAACATTATGCTGAACTATGAGAGCCAGGGCTTCAACATCCTGTCCGAGACCGGCGAAAGCACGCTTGGCGCTATCGTTATCATCGTGTGCTACTGTGCCGGCGCCGCGCTCATCATGTGGCTGGCTGAGAAGATTGAGGAAAAGGGTATCGGTAACGGTATCTCCATGATCCTTCTTGCCAACATTCTGGCCTCCACGATCGGTAGCGTTGCCAGCTTTATCGGCTTTATCGACCTCGGTATCCATACCGGCGTCGTACAGGCAATCGTGAACATCGTGCTCTCTGTTCTGTCTCTCGCTCTCACCATCGCGATCGTGGTCTTCGTGATCTGGATCACCGGTTCTGAGCGTAGAATCCCGATCAAGTACGCCAAGCGCGTGGTTGGTCGTAAGATGTATGGTGGCCAGAGCTCGCATCTGCCGCTCAAGGTGAATATGTCCGGCGTTATGCCCGTGATCTTCGCCAGCTCCATCATCACCCTGCCCGCTACCATCATTGCGCTGGTATTCAAGGGTCAGCCCACCACGGCCAATCCCTTCGCTTACTGGCTCAATCAGGCATTCAGCCCGACCGGTAGCTGGTGGAGCCTGATCTATATGGCTCTGATGTTCCTGCTCATCCTCGGCTTCTCGTACTTCTATATCCTGATCAGCTTTGATCCGGTAGAGGTATCCAACAATCTGCAGAAGCAGGGTGGTCAGATCCCCGGTATCCGTCAGGGTACCCCCACCGCCGAGTATATCAAGAAGATCCTGTCTAAGGTGACCTTGATGGGCGCGTTCTTCCTCTCCTTTATCGCCGTATTCCCCACGCTGCTCAGCTGGGGTCTGGGCATGCTCAGCGTAGGCTTCCCGGAGGCTCTTGGCTTCCTTAGCAGCTTCCCGAGCCTGGCCTTTGGCGGTACCTCTCTCCTCATCGTTGTCGGTGTTATTCAGGAGACTGCAAGAGAGATCGAGGCACAGCTCACCATGCGTAACTATAAGGGTTTCTTGAACGATTGATCTCGCGAACGGAGAAACAGGCTATGAAGATCATATTTTTAGGTGCCCCCGGTGCGGGAAAAGGCACGCAGGCAGAAATCGTTTCGGAACGGCTTGCCATTCCCACGATCTCTACCGGCGCCATCATTCGTGAGGCCATTAAGACCGGCACGGAGATGGGTCTTGCCGCTAAGAAATACACCGACGCAGGTGCGCTGGTGCCGGATGAGGTCGTGATCGGCATTATCCGCGAGCGCCTTGTGAAGGATGATTGTAAAAACGGCTTTATTCTGGACGGTTTCCCGCGCACGGTTCCTCAGGCTGAGGCACTGGATGCGATGGGCATCGTTCCGGATGCAGTTGTCAGCCTCGAGGTCGCCGATGAGGCGATCGTAGAGCGTATGGGCGGCCGCCGCGTATGTGATAAGTGCGGTGCCTCCTACCACGTGAAGTACAACCCGTCCGCTAAGGGCGAGGTGTGCGAGAAGTGCGATAATCCGCTCTCTATTCGTCGCGACGACGCACCCGAGGTGGTCAAGAGCCGTTTGACCATCTATCATGAATCGACTGAACCCCTCAAGGATTTCTATGCCAAGAAAGGCCTCCTTCGCTTGGTCGAGGGACAGGAAAAACTTGAGGACACGACCGCATTGACTCTGGCCGCTCTGGAGGCAGGGAAATGATTTCCCTGAAAACCCCCGAGCAGCTGCGCCTGATGCGCGAGGCAGGGCGAATCACCGCCGAGACGCTTCTTTACGTCGGTGAGATCATACGCGAGGGCATGACTACCCTTGAGCTTGATCGTCAGATCCGGCAGTTTATCGAGCGCCACGGTGCCACCCCTTCCTTTCTCGGTTATAACGGTTTTCCCGGCAGTGCCTGCATCAGCCTGAACGATGAAGTCATTCACGGCATCCCTTCCAAGAAGCGGATCATTCGTGAAGGTGATCTCGTCAAGGTTGACGTAGGCGCCTGCTGGCGCGGTTATCACGGAGACAGCGCACGCACCTACCCGATCGGTAAGGTGAGCGAAGAGGCACAGAGATTGCTGGAACACACGCGCGAGAGCTTCTTTTGCGCGATGAAGGTCGCCCTGGCGGGTAACCGCGTAGGCGACATCGGTTCTGCTGTGGATACCCACATTCGCGCTGCCGGCTTTTCGGTAGTGAGAGAATTCGTGGGTCACGGCATTGGGGCGGCCCTCCACGAGGAGCCGGACATTCCCAACTACGGCACCCCCGGTCGAGGCGCACGTCTCTATCCCGGTATGGTGATCGCCGTAGAGCCGATGGTAAATGCGGGCGCGCCCGAGGTACGTGTTCTTTCCGATGGCTGGACGGTCGTCACAAAAGACGGCTCGCTTTCCGCCCACTATGAGAACACCATTGCCATAACCGATAACGGTCCAATGATTTTAACCGAAGCGTAAGCAGGTTAAGGAGGGATTATTCTGCCGAAGGATGATGTGATTGAATTTGAAGGCGTGGTTGTGGAGGCACTTCCCAACACGGTCTTCAAGGTAAAGCTTCCCAACGGGCATATCGTAACCGCCCACATTTCGGGTAAGCTGAGAATGAACTATATTAAAATTCTTCCCGGTGATACCGTAACCGTAGAGGTTTCGGTCTACGACCTGAGCAAGGGTCGCATCACCTGGAGAAAAAAGTAAATCTTTGAAAGGAAAGGTAAGCAAATGAAAGTCAGACCTTCCGTTAAAAAAATCTGTGAGAAGTGCAAGATCATCAGAAGAAAAGGCACAGTCATGGTTATCTGTGAGAACCCCAAGCACAAGCAGAAACAGGGCTGATTTCCTTTCTTTCCCCGGCGATTTTGCCAAACTGCCCGTTCATAGAACGGAATTAAGAAAATAAGGAGTGAAATATCCATATGGCTCGTATAGCAGGTGTTGATATTCCGAACCAGAAGCGTGTAGAGATCGCACTGACCTACATTTACGGAATCGGCCGCAAGAGCGCACAGGACATCCTGGCAAAGACTGGTATCAATCCCGATACCCGTGCTAAGGATCTGACTGAGCAGGAGGTAGCTCTCCTCCGTGATGAGATTGAGGCAAACTACAACGTAGAGGGTGACCTCCGTCGTGAGGTAGCGCTCAACATCAAGAGAATGGTGGAAGTTAACTGCTACCGCGGTATCCGCCACAGAAAGGGTCTGCCGGTCAGAGGTCAGCGTACCAAGACCAATGCAAGAACCCGCAAGGGTCCCGCAAAGACCATTGCAAACAAGAAGAAGTAAGAAGGGAGAAGAAAAATGGCTGCACAGAAAGTTGTTAAGAAACGCCGCGAACGTAAGAACGTGGAGAAGGGTGCCGCACACATCCGCGCAACCTTCAACAACACCATTGTTACCATCACCGATATGGCAGGCAACGCTATTTCTTGGGCATCTGCCGGTGAGCTTGGCTTCAAGGGCTCCAGAAAGTCTACTCCCTACGCAGCACAGACCGCTGCTGAGCAGGCTGCCCGCCTGGCAATCGACCACGGCATGAAGACCGTTGAAGTTTATGTAAAGGGCCCCGGTGCCGGTCGTGAGTCCGCCATCCGTGCTCTGCAGACCGCCGGTCTGAACATTACGCTGATCCGGGACGTTACACCGATTCCGCACAACGGTTGTCGTCCGCCCAAGCGCAGACGCGTTTAATTTTAGAGGAGGTAAAACACTATGGCAAGATATACAGGTCCGAGCTGCAAGCTCTGCCGCAGAGAAGGCTGCAAGCTGTTTCTGAAGGGCGAGCGTTGCACCTCTGGTAAGTGTGCATTTGATCACAGAAGCACGGCGCCCGGCCAGCACGGCGCAGCCCGTAAGAAGGTTAGCGAGTATGGCATGCAGCACCGTGAAAAGCAGAAGACCAGACGTTACTATGGCGTTCTCGAGGGCCAGTTCGTAAGATACTTCGAAATGGCAGAGAAGAAGGAAGGCCTTGCCGGCGAAAACCTTCTGATCATCCTGGAGTCGCGTCTTGATAACGTTATCTACAGAATGGGTATGGCTGCCAGCCGTAAAGAGGCTCGTCAGCTCGTTCTGCACGGTCACTTCACCCTGAACGGCAAGAAGGTAACCATTCCCTCGCTGCTGCTGAAGGCTGGCGATGTGGTTGCCGTTAAGGAATCCTCCCGCGATAGCGAGAAGATCAAGGCTCTCATCGAAGGTCTTGGCACCCAGGTCGTTCCCAAGTGGCTGGACGTGAATGCATCCGCCGCCTCTGTTAAGGTGCTGAACATGCCCGCCAGAGACGACATCGACTTCCCGTTCACCGAGCAGCTCATCGTCGAACTCTATTCCAAGTAATCGTCCCTCCGGTCGCCTGGGTGGCGACGGCGGGGCGGTGGAAGCCCCCCGGCGTGCCACGGTACGGCGTACTATGCAAGATGTTTGGTTTTTGTGTTCCATGTTGGAACCAAGCTTTCCCCATTTCACTTTAGGAGGATTTTGAAATGATTGAAATAGAGAAGCCCAATATCACGACCGCCATGCTGAGTGATGACGGTTCGGAAGGCGAGTTTGTTGTAGAACCTCTTGAAAGAGGCTACGGTACGACCCTTGGCAACTCTCTGCGCAGAATTCTGCTCAGTTCGCTGCCGGGATATGCAGCAACCTCCATGAAGATTGATGGCGTGATCCATGAGATCAGTGCGGTATCCGGCGTTAAGGAAGACGTTCCGGAAATCGTTCTGAACGTAAAGGGCATCATTGCTAAGCTGCATACCAACACCCCCAAGACCGTCGTGATCGACGTAACCGGTCCGTGCACCGTAACGGCGGGTGATATCACCCCCGATGCGGATATCGAGATCCTAAACCCCGCCAAGCATATCGCAACGGTAAGTGCAAATTCCCGTTTTTACATGGAGCTGACCTTCGGCAGTGGCCGCGGCTACGTCTCCTCGGATAAGAATAAGCAGGCTTACGTTTCTACCATTGGTGCCGGTGTTGGCGCCCCGATCGGCATGATCTTTGTCGATTCGATCTTTACCCCTGTTTACAAGGTAGAGTATAAGGTAGAGAACACCCGTGTTGGTAACATTACCGACTACGATAAGCTCACCATTCGCGTTCTGACAAACGGCACCATTTCCGCAAAAGAAGCACTTTCCCTTGGCGCCAAGATTCTCAATGAGCATCTCAACTTGTTTGTGGATATGTCTGATGAAGCAAAGAAGGCTGAGATCATGGTTGAACGTGAAGAGACCAAGAAGGAAAAGGTCCTTGAGATGACCATTGAGGAACTTGATCTGTCTGTTCGTAGCTTCAACTGCTTGAAGCGCGCAGGCATTGACAACGTAGAGGATCTGATCAACCGTACCGAGGAGGATATGATCAAGGTCAGAAACCTCGGTAGAAAATCTCTGGAAGAAGTCATCCAGAAGCTCCATTCACTCGGCCTCGACCTTAAAAAGTCGGAAGAGTGATGGCGAAAGAATACGAATAGGAGGGAATAAACATGCCCGGAACAAGAAAACTCGGCAGAAAGACTGCGCATAGAATGTCTATGCTCAGAGGTCTTGTAACCTATCTGCTGGAGAATGGCAAGATCGAAACCACGCTGACCCGTGCGAAAGAGGTTAGCGCCCTTGCCGATGAGATGATCACCCTTGGTAAGAAGGGTACCCTGGCGGCTCGCCGCGAGGCTCTTGCCTTCATTACCAAAGAGACTGTTGTGAAAAAGGTATTTGACCAGCTGTCTGCCGCTTACGAAGGCAAGAACGGCGGTTATACCCAGATCTACAAGCTCGGTCCGCGCCGCGGCGACGGTGCCGACATGGCTCTGATCCGTCTGGTTGCTGTTGAGGAGAAGAAGGAGGAGACTCCCGCTCCCGAGAAGAAGAAGGCAACCCGCAAGGCTACCAAGAAGGCTGAGGAGGCTGTTGAGGCTCCCGCAGCTGTTGAGGAGACCCCCGCTGAGGAGACCGTTGAGGCTCCCGCCGCTGAGTAATTCTCAAAATGAAAGCACGCATCGTAAGATGCGTGCTTTTTCTCTTGTTTTTTTGCGTGCGCTGTGCTATAATAGAATTGTTAGCAAGATTTTGTCGAAAGGGTGACAACGATATGCAGCTGAAAATTGAGGTGCTGAAGGTATTAGAGGAGGAGCGGGGAAGGGATATCTCCGGCCAGGCGCTGGCTGAGCGCTTTGGCGTCTCCCGCAACGCGATATGGAAGGCCGTGAAGGCTCTGCAGGCAGAGGGGTATAAGATCCTTGCCGGGCAGAACAAGGGCTATCGCCTTTCCGACGAAAACGACATGCTTTCTGCCGTTGGCATTGCCGATGCCATCGAGCACCGCGTGAAGGGCATGTCCGTCTATCTGCACCGCACGATTGATTCAACGAATAACGAGGCAAAGCGCCTGATTGCAGAGGGCAAGACCGGCACCGCGCTGATCGTGGCCGAGGAGCAGACTGCCGGCCGCGGCCGCCGCGGCAGGGATTTCTTCTCCCCCGCGCTGACCGGCATATATATGACCTTTTCCTTCCAAAGCAGTATGCGTCTGACAGATGCAGTTGGCATCACCACAGCCACCGCCGTTGCGGTATTCTTGGCCATCAAGGATCTGACTGGGGTAGAGACCGAGATCAAGTGGGTCAACGATATTTATTTGCACGGCAAAAAGATCTGCGGTATTTTGACCGAGGCTATTTCGGATTTTGAATCCGGCTGCGTGCAAAATATCATTGTGGGGGTCGGGATGAATTATCAAACGACTGACTTCCCGCGTGAGCTGAAGGGGATTGCCGCTTCGCTTTCGCCTGTGGGTGTGAACCGTAACCGTATGATCGCCCGCATCGTTGACCGCCTGCTGGATATTCTGAATGGTGACGTGGATTATCTCGCCATCTACCGCAAGCATTCGCTGGTGCTGGGTAAGGAGATCGTTTACGAGCGAGACGGCGTGAAGCACGAGGCCCGCGCCTTGGATATTGATGAAGAGGGCGGCCTGGTGGTCGCGCATGCCGATGGCAGCCAAGCCACCCTCACCAGCGGAGAGATCAGCCTGCGGCTGCGTTAACAGGGAAATAAAATGCCATGCCATACAAAAAGAGGCCCGTGCGTCGTGCGACACACGGGCTTGCTTTTTTATCGGATCGGCTCGTCAAAATCGACCAGCTCTAAGCCGGGGTTCTTATCCAGCGCCCAGTTCACTGCCCAGGTACCGGGGAAGATCAGCAGATAGTTTTCGTGAAAATCCTGTACCAGTCGCGTATCGCTGCCCAGTGTCAGATTTTTAGGGTCAAAGCTATCGCTGGGCTTCACGCGGCGAATAATGCTGTGCGGCATATCGTGGCGGTAGAAGGAAACGCCGTACTCGTCCTTCATGCGGTATTCCAGCACCTCAAATTGCAGCACACCCACCACGCCCACGATCACACGCTCAAGACCGCTGCCCGGCTCAAGGAAGATCTGAATAGCACCTTCTTGGGCGATCTGCTCCATGCCCTTTTGGAATTGCTTTCTCTTCATCGAGTCAACCTGCTCCACCATGGCAAAATGCTCAGGCGCGAAGGTGGGTATCTTATCAAAGCGCACCTTCATAGCCGGGTCACAGACCGTGTCACCGATCGAGAAGATGCCGGGGTCAAATACGCCGATAATATCGCCGGCGTAGGCGTGGTCAATGATCTCGCGCTCCTGCGCCATCATCTGCTGCGGCTGTGAAAGGCGGAAGGCCTTGCCGCCCTGGGTGTGGAAATATTCCTTGCCGCGCTCAAATTCGCCGGATGCAATGCGCATAAAGGCAATACGGTCGCGGTGCGCCTTGTTCATATTGGCTTGGATCTTGAAGACAAAGGCCGAGAAATGCGGCGCAAACGGGTCTACGGTCTCCTCACCTGCCGTGCGCGGCAGAGGCGAGGTAGTCATCTCCAAGAAGGCGTTCAGGAAGGGCTCTACGCCAAAGTTGGTCAGGGCCGAGCCAAAGAATACCGGGCTCAGCTCACCGCGGCGCACCCGCTCAATATCAAATTCATAGCCGGCCACGTCTACCAACTCTACCTGCTCAACCAGCTCGGTGCGGCGGCGCTCGCCGATCAGCTCGTCCAGCTTTTCGGTCTCGGTGATATCGCATTGAATGCCAAAGATACGGCTGCGCCCTGCGTGCCGCTGGTCAAAGGCCAGCACCTCGCGCTTTTCGCGGTCGTAAACACCGCGAAAATCCTGTCCGCAGCCGATCGGCCAGTTCATCGGGTAGGTGCCGATCGAAAATTCATGCTCCAATTCATCCAGCAGGTCAAACGGGTCGCGTGCCTCACGGTCCAGCTTGTTGATAAAGGTAAAGATCGGAATGTGGCGCATGGCGCACACGCGGAACAGCTTTCTCGTCTGCGGCTCAATACCCTTGGCCGCATCAATCACCATCACGGCTGAATCGGCCGCCATCAGCGTGCGGTAGGTATCCTCTGAGAAGTCCTGGTGCCCGGGGGTATCCAGAATGTTGATGCAGTAATCGTTATATTCAAACTGCATCACCGAGGAGGTGATCGAAATACCGCGCTGCTTTTCCAGCGCCATCCAGTCAGAGGTGGCATGATGGTCGCTTGCCTTGCCCTTTACGCTGCCCGCTGATTGAATGGCACCGCCGTACAGCAGCAGCTTTTCGGTCAGCGTCGTTTTACCCGCATCAGGGTGCGAGATAATGGCAAAGGTACGCCGCCGTTTGATCTGTTTTTCTAATTCTGTCATCGGTTTTCTCCGTCTTTTTATCTATTCTCTAACTTTTTTATTATACCGCAAATGGGAGAAATATGCAAGAGTTTTTTCTCATTTTGCCAAACCTCTTGCAATATGCCTTGCTTTGTGATATGATGAAAGAAAAAACGAAGGGAGTCCCCCCATGGCACTCGTTCATCTTGATTTTCATTCCGACGTACTGCAAATGGCCGTTAATGCAGACGTGATCCTGCCGCAGGCGCCCACCACGCAGATCGGCATGGGTGGCAAGCGGGAAAGTGTGTTCTCCACGCTGTATCTGCTGCACGGCCTGTCTGACGATCATACCATCTGGCAGCGCCGCACGTCTATCGAGCGGTACGCCGCCCGCTACGGTATTGCCGTGGTCATGCCCAACGCGCACCGCAGCTGGTATACCGATATGGTGCACGGCGGCAACTATTTTACCTTTATCTCCGAGGAGCTGCCTGCCGTTTGCCGCTCCTTCTTCCGTGGCATGAGCGAGGAGAGGGATTATAACTACGTAGCCGGCCTTTCCATGGGCGGCTATGGTGCCCTCAAGATCGCCTTTGCCAACCCGGAGCGGTATGCCGGCGTGGCTTCATTTTCCGGCGCACTCGATGTATATAAATACTGCGAGGAGGAGGGGTATATCGGCCGCCGCGGCTGGGGTGATATCTTTGGCGAGCTGGGGAATATCCCCGGCACGGTCAATGACGTTTACGGCACCGCCGAGCGGCAGATCGCGGCTGGCAAGCAAATGCCCAAGGTTTATCTTTCCTGCGGCACCGAGGATGGGCTGCTGCCCGCCTCGCGCCGGATGCGCGCAGTGTTAGAGCAGGGCGGCGTAGAGCATGCCTACCGCGAGGCTCCCGGCAACCATAACTGGGATTTCTGGGATGATGAGATCCAGCACGCTTTGGCGTATTTCTTTGGCTAAAAACAAGGCTTGCAAGAATTTTTCTTGCAAGCCTTGTTTTTTTATTCAGTGCGCAGCGCCACAACAGGGTCCTTCTTTGCCGCAATGCTGGAGGGAACCAGGCCGGCAATAAAGGTCAAGAACATGCTGATGGCGATGAGAATGATGGCGGCGCCCCACGGTAGAGTGGCCTGTAGGTTGGGAATGCCGGTCAGCGCAAACAGGATGATATTCACGATCACCACCAAGACCAGCGTGACAACGATGCCGATCACGCCGGAAACAAAGCCTATGGTCAGCGTTTCGGCGTTGAATACGTTGGCAATGTTGCCCTTCGAGGCACCGATCGCACGCAGAATACCGATCTCCTTCGTCCGCTCTAATACCGAGATATAGGTGATAATGCCGATCATGATCGAGGAAACGACCAGCGAAATAGCCACAAAGGCGATCAGCACGTAGGTGATGGCATCAATGATCGTGGTAATGCCGGACATCAGAAGCGCCACGTAATCGGTATATTCGATCCGGCTATCCTCGTCTGCCTGCTTGTTGTAGGCGGCAATACCGTCGGTAATGGCAGTCTTTTTATCAAAGGTATCCACGTAGATCACGATCTGATCGGGCGAATCCGGGTCTGCCTTGCCAAGCAGCGCCAGATTATCAGAAAGGCTACTTTCTGAAACGGTAGCAGGCATGTGCCGGTCGTACAGGGCGGCGTAGTCACCGTCATTTTGCAGGGCACCCAGCTGGGCAGACAGCATCATGGCTGCCTTGTTAGCGCGGTAGCCCTCCTCCTTTACCTGGGCAGAAAGGGCTGCGTTGCCTTGAATGGTCAGCAGACCGTCCAGCAGCACGTCGATCTCCTCGTCTGTAATGCCTGCCAGGTAGGTGGCATATGCCTCCTGCGGCAGGGCGGTCAGCTGCTGGTAGTTCATCATCAGGTAGCCCTGCTTGTATAGGCGAGAGGGCAGGTTTTCAAGCACGGCAGCCTTATACATCCCAAGCTCTACCGGGGTGATCGTGTCTAATTGATTTTCCAGCATGGCGGTCACCTGGGTGCGGAAGCCCTCGGCCACCGCCGTTTCCACCGCAGAGCGGATCATGTCAGCCAGCTCATTGTCCTCTAACCGTGCAATATACTTTTCTACCAGCTCCTCAGAGGCCTGTATGCCGGACTTACCAAACATATCCCGTACAAACTGCTCCATCTTGGCACGGTCATAGACCGGCTCCTCAATGGTGGCACCCTCAGACAGCAGCGTTTTCATGGTCTCATCCACCGCTGCCTGCTTCTGCTCCTCGGGCATGACGGTGTTGATGGCCAGCAGCAGCTCGTATTTCTGCTTGTCGCTCAGCTTCTCCACGTAGGCGAGGAAGTCTGCCTTCTTTTCAGCATCGGTCTTTTCGTTTTCCTCGTTGATCACGAAGGGCAGGCCGGTCAGCACGTCATAATTCTCGTTTTCCGGCAGCAGCTGGTATTGCATGATCTCGCTGCTCATGACCGCCTCCATCACGTAGTCGGTCAGATGGTAGGTATAGCCCAGCACGCCCGAAAGTGCCGTAGAGTTCGAGCCATCAGCCGGGGCTACGATACCCGTGATCTTGAGCGAGATGCCGGCGTTTGCCACCTGGCTCACGTTTTCATTTTTCAGCCAGAGGCGCTTTTCGTCGCCTTCGTCGGTGATCTCGGTGTAGTAATCGGTGGGCAGAACCAGCTTCAAGCCGGTGTTGCAGATCTTTTCATACGCCCATTCCTCGATCTTGGTCTCGGGCATTTCCTCGTTGGCCATCATGTCGGCCATCATGTCGGTCAGCTCAGAGCGGTCCTTCAGCCCCAGGGCGTACAGCGCCATATCCGAAAGCTCGTTGCGGGAATTGACGATCAGCACCACCTCGTTGGCGGCGGTAGGCCAATCACCGTAGCGCAGTGTATACTGCTCCTTCAGCATGGGGCTAACGGGGGCGCAATCGCCGTTTTTATCCGGCATGCCGGGAATCAGCTCCTCCCAGATCTCCATGGAAGAGGAAGAGGACATGATCGAGGAATAGGAGGACATCATCGAGGAGGAGGAAACGTCACCCAGCACGGCGCTGAACACCTCGCCAGCGTCTACCATGACCGTGTTGCCCGCGATATCGTTGGTGTACACGTCAAAATCCACGTTGTAGAGGTAGTGCAGGGCACTCATATTGTCGGCAAACTGCTCCGGGTGTGCCTCCATATAGCGGCGCAGGGCGGCCAGGTCATTTTCCCGCGTCTCGGTAGAAAGGAAGGAGCCCAGCAGCTCGTACATTACGATGTTTGAGTAGATGCGGTCGTTTGGCCGTTCCTCGTTGCTCTCGCCCCGATCCATCAGGGCAGCCATCATGGCGCTCATGTCGGCCGTTTCGCCCTGAATAGCGATCGGGTAGGAGGTCAGGGTCTCCTGCTGCACGCTGTTGATATAGTTTTGCACGCCCTGCGAAACGGCTAAGATCAGCGCAATGCCGATAATGCCGATCGAGCCGGCGAAGCTGGTCAAAAAGGAGCGCCCCTTCTTGGTCATCAGGTTGTTAAAGGAGAGGCTGAGCGCCGTTAAAAAGGACATCGAGGTGCGCTTGGCCTTCGGCTCCTTTTTCTTTTTCTGCTCCCGCTTGCTTAGCACCGGCACGGCAGCCATGGCCTGCTCCTCCTCTGCCGTGCAGGGGTTGGAATCGGCCACCACCTGCCCATCCAGCAGGCGAATGATGCGGGTAGAATACTCCTCTGCCAGCTCGGGGTTGTGCGTGACCATGATCACCAGCTTATCCTTGGCGATCTCCTTCAAGATCTCCATGATCTGTACGCTGGTGGCAGAATCCAGGGCGCCTGTCGGCTCGTCAGCCAGCAGAATGTCCGGGTCATTGACCAGGGCGCGCGCAATGGCCACGCGTTGCATCTGGCCGCCCGACATCTGATTCGGCTTTTTGTGCAGCTGGTCAGAAAGGCCAACGCGCTCTAAGGCTGCCTTGGCGCGGGCACGGCGCTCGGCCTTAGAAACGCCCGAAAGCGCCAGAGCCAGCTCTACGTTAGAAAGCACCGTCTGATGCGGGATCAGGTTGTAGGTTTGAAACACGAAGCCGATCGAATGGTTGCGGTAGGAATCCCAATCCGCATCGACAAACTCCTTGGTCGAGCGATTGTTGATGATCAGATCACCGCTTGTATAGTGGTCAAGCCCACCGATGACGTTAAGAAGGGTCGTTTTTCCGCAGCCGGACTGCCCGAGGATCGAGACAAATTCGCTTTTTCGGAAGGTGAGGCTCACACCGCGCAGGGCAACAACGTCACCGGCGGCAGAGGGATACACCTTGGTAATGCCTTTTAACTGTAGCATAGAAATTCCTTCTTCTTCTTTTTGTATGGTTTTATTATAAGACCACAGCTGCGCTCTGTCAATATATCTCTCTATGCTTTTACTTTTTCTTCACAATTATTAAAGATCTGTTCAAAAAATACGCGCACCGTTGGCGTGATGTTCTTAACGGAGAAATTTTATAAGGGGTATGGGCATAGCCCCGTGCATTTGTAAAACAAATGCGAAACTTGCAATAAAAACATAAGAGAGAGTAACGCGGTTACAAAATTCCGTGAAGCTCTCTCTTTTTCTGCTTTTTTAGTGATATTCTTTGCTTTCGCAAAGAGTGATATTATTGCTACCGCAATAGTGATATTGAAGCCTTGCGGCTTCAGTGGTATTCTATTCGCCCTGAAACTCGCGAAGCGAATACCACTCGGCGCGAGCCGAATATCACTGCGTAGCAATATCACTCGCCACAGGCGAATAGAACTGGCGTGATACTCCGATAAGAGTATCACGCCAATTGCTCGTACTCCTTTTATTGTAGGGCGGGGGCTTGCTCCCGCCGCTTTATTTTTCTATACGATTTATTTTCGGCGGCAGCAAGCCACCGCCCTACGGTATTTCAGCAGGTAAACCTACTTTATGGAAGGCGCCCCTTTGGGGGTCTTTTTTTCGTAAAATTATTTATTTTTTCGTAATTTGTCCGAAATTTCCGAATTTTTTGTTGTATACTGGCCTCGTCAAACGGAGAGGAGGACGGTTATGCCAAAGAAAAAGCAGCAAGAGCCCACAAAAAAACAGGCGGCTACCCGCCACGCACCGCCAAAGGAGGCGGAGCGGGCAGGCTTAGAGAAGATCTGGAGCCGACGGATGGCGCTTTTGGGATTAAAAAGGATCTACGAGGCGGCCATAGAAGGCGCGCGCCAGGAGGTCTGCGACGAGGACGGCGCCCTTGTTGAGGTGAAGTTTAATCCCACGGCGGCCAACGCGGCTACGAAGGCGATCGAGGTCGCAAACAGGATGCTTGGCTACTCCGCGCCTGAGGAGGACGCGGCGAGTGACGGCCTGTTTTCTGTGGTGCTGGGCGAGGCGGAGGAATTTGCTGGATGAATACGCTTCGCTTTCCACCTCCGTTTGACCAGCAGCGCGAATTTCTTTGTGCGCGAGAGCGATTTGTGGCCTACGGCGGCAGCCGTGGGGGTGGCAAATCCTTTGCCGTGCGCATGAAAGCCTCTCTTGCCGCGCTGCACTACCCCGGCATTCGTATTCTCATCCTGCGGCGCTCGTACCCGGAGCTGTATGAAAACCACATCAAGCTCCTGCGCCGGCAATTGGAGGGCGTGGCGAGCTATCGGGATACCGATAAATCGCTTTCCTTTCCGAACGGGTCGCTGATCAAGTTTGGCTACTGCGACACCGATGCCGACGCCGAGCGCTACCAGGGGCAGGAATACGATATGATCTTCATGGACGAGGCCACCCACTTCAGCGAATACCAGTTTCTCTGCCTGACCGCCTGCCTGCGCGGCGCGAACAGCTTTCCACACCGCTTTTACCTGACCTGCAACCCCGGTGGCGTGGGGCACGCCTGGGTAAAGCGGCTGTTCATCGACCGCGACCTTCGCCCGGGTGAGCGGCCGGAGGATTACCGGTTTATTCGCTCCTCCGTCTATGACAACAAGCCCCTCTTAGACAAGGACCCCTCCTACCTTTCGCGCTTAGAGGCGCTCTCGCCCGAGATGCGCCGCGCCTGGTTAGAGGGAGACTGGGATCTGCTGGCGGGGCAATTCTTTGCCGAGTTCCGGCGAGAGCGGCACGTGATAGAGCCAGCGCCCCTGCCGCCGGGGGCGCGGATCTACCGCGCCTTTGACTACGGGCTTGACATGCTGGCCTGCCTATGGTTTGCGCTGGACGGGCGCGGCAGGATCACCGTAATACGCGAGCTGGCGGTGCCGGGGCTGATCGTTTCAGAGGCGGCGGCGGCCATTCAGCGCCTCTCGCCCGAGCCGGTGGTGGCCACCTACGCGCCGCCGGATCTGTGGAACCGGCAAAAGGACACCGGATGCAGCATGTGGGAGCTGTTTGAGGGTGCCGGCATTCGCCTGACGCGGGCGGATAGCAACCGTGTGCAGGGCTGGATGCAGGTGCGCGAGGCGCTGGCCGCGCGGCGCGAGGCGGGCGGCGAGGGGCAGCCGCGGCTACAGATCTTTTCCTCCTGCCGCGAGCTGATCCGCTGCCTGACCGCGCTGCGGCATGAGCCGGGCGTGCCGGGCGACTGCGCCACCGAGCCGCACGAGATCACCCACCTGCCGGACGCCCTGCGCTACTTTTTGCGCAGCCGTGCCATGCCTGCACGGCCAAAAAAGGAAGAAGAAACAAGCCCCCTTGCCCTGCATTTCGCGCGGCGCCGGGGGGCGGGAAGGAAAGGAAGATTCAACTGATGAACACAAAAGAGCTCTTTTATCGGGCACAGGAGATCTGCCCGATGGAGCAGGCGGAGTTTCTTTCGCACGTAGGCGACTGTGTGCGCATGCTTCTTGCCCGGTACCCCACCGCCCTGCTGGCGCGTGCGGGGGATGGCGCCATTGCCGCGCCCGTGACGCTAGAGGAGGATTGCGGCATTGACGAGGCGTACGACCAGGCGCTGATCTTAGGCGCGGTGGCCGGCAAGACGGGGGTCGAAAGTGACCACGCCCACTTTTTAAGCGAGGCGGAGCAGGCCTATCGCGCCGTGTGGCGCAAGCAGGCGAAGGGCAAGCGCCTGGCTATGCGAGGGGGGTGGTAAGCATGCTGCAAGCAAACACCACGATCGGCGAGCTGCTGGACGGCATTACCGCCGATATGGGTCTGTTTACCGAGCGTGACCGCGCCTTTTACCGCGGCCTGATGAACGAGACGCTGACCTTTCTCTACGCGGCGGTGATCCGCATGCGGGCAGAGGGCGTGGGATACATAGCGGCCGGTATTCTGCCCTTTATCAGCATTCCGACACCGCTTGGCACGGGCACCGTGCAGCAGCAGGACGTGTTAGCCGTATACCGCGGCAAGCAGCAGCTGCGCTATCTGCCGCCGGCCGCGCTTGGCACCGCGGCAGAGATGCCGCCGGTCTACTACACGGTAACCACCCGCGGCATTGAGCTGGCGAGGGGCGACGTAGCCGACCCCTTGCGCGTGGTCTTTACCCTGCGCCCGCCGCAATACGGTGAGGGTGACGAGGGCACCCCGGTGCCCCTGCCGCAGGAATTTGTGCCCATGCTGGCGGCCAAGATCAGGGGCGAGGCCTACCGCGCGGCGGGCGAGGATGCCCTTTCTGCCAAGTGGCTGGGGGTATACAACGCTTACCTTGCCGATTTTTACGACTATCTGGCTGAGAGGAGACGAGCGCTGTGTGGCATTTAGAAAAGAGCATAGCGGCGCTTTGCCGCGAGCTGGAGGCTGAGCGGGTAGAAAACGCGAAATTCCGCCGGATGATGGAGGACATCCTCTACAATTTAGAGGAGGAGAACATGCCCGGCGTGGCTGCCCGCCTGGTAAAGGGCGAAAAGAGCATCGGTCTGCTGGTAGAGGACGGGCAGGTGCGCGGCACGGTGCTGGTACAGGCCATCAACGGCACCTCGGGTGTGACGATCGATGCCGACAAGATCGACCTGAACGGCAATCTGATCGTGCAGCGCATCAATAACGGTGCCACGGTGACCATTGATGCCGACAAGATCGACCTGAGTGGCAATCTGATCGTGCAGCACATCAATAACGGTGCCTCTGTAACCATCGACGCTGACCGCATCAACCTCAACGGGGCGGTCACGGCGAACGAGAATTTCAAGATCCACGAGGACGGCTCTGCCTCCTGCAAGGCGCTGGAGGTGACCGGGGGCAGGATCTCTCTGCCCGACCCGGCAGACGGCAGCAGCGTGCTGGAGGTGCACACCGAAAACGAGGCCGGCGGCGTGACTGTATACGCCGACCGCATAGCCTTTTCCGGCCAGTTTACCCAAGGCTGGGACCAGGAGGCGATGCTGAGCCTTGGCCAGCTCTCCTTTGCCAACCGGGTAGACGGCGGCGACGGCAACGAAAATCAGATGGCCGGCTACTATCGGCCGGGCGAGATCTATCTGACCTGGGCAAGCAGATACGGCTCGTCTGACAGCCTGACCATCACGCCGCGCTACGTGCAAATGCCCTATTTGGCAAACAACCCAAGAACCAAGACCGCCGGCATGCGGCCGGTCTATATTGATGAAAACGGCAGGCTATGCGCCGTGGAGGAGTAACATGAAGGAACGTAAGCAAGAGGAATTGACCGAGACGGCCGCGGCCGTTGCCGAGACCGAGACCGAGTCTGAGATGGCCGAGGCCGAGGAGAGTGCCACGGTCGAGGAGACCGAGGCGGCCGAGAAGCCGACCGAGGAAGAAGCCGGGGAGAAAGCAGGCGAGGCGATCTCGCAAGGGGCGCGTGAGGCGTTTGCCGCCTTTCTTTCCGCCCTTTCGCCGAAGGATAAGCAGGTGCTTTGCGCGGTGCTCGGGCGCCTGCAGGACTATGAGCGTGCCCGCGCCGAGCAGGCGCGCGCGGCGGCCGAGGCGGCCTGCCTTTCGGAGATGGAGCGAGAGCCGGCCTTTGCCGGCATCCGCGAGCAGGCGGACGGCATGCAAGCCCTGATCAGCAAGCTGCCCTGGCTACAGGCCCTGCCGGTGCGTGAGCGCCTGGAGGCGGCCTGTTATATGGATCGCGGCATGCGCTGGCATGCGCCCACCCCGCAGGAGAAGCTGGAGGCGCTTCTCTCTGACCCCGCCCTGATGCGTGCCCTGGCCGAGCGCCAGGCCGCCCTGCGCCTGGCGCAGGAAAAAACCACGCCGCCCGTGCGTGCCGGCGCCGGCCTTTCGCCGGCCACGGCGGTAGCCAAGCCCAAGTCGCTGGGCGAGGCGAAGCAGGCAGCAAAGCGGTTTTTACGCGCGTAGGACGAGGAGGACGAGGGAGACGCTGGGGTCTTTTTGAAAAAAGAC
>JAZQVK010000093.1:0-8891 GCA_045631765.1 Eubacteriales bacterium | reverse complement strand
TCTGTGCGTGGTAACGATCTCTACATCATTTCCGACGTGTTCAATCACGGCGTTACCTACACCATGTACGGTAAAGAGGTGCCGATGAGCCCGGATGACCATTATCAGGATCTGAAGCGTATTATTCAGGCAGCCGAGGGTAAGGCGCGGCGTATCTCTGTGGTGATGCCCATGCTGTACGAGGGCCGTCAGCATAAGCGCTCCAGCCGCGAGTCGCTTGACTGTGCCGTAGCGCTGCAGGAGCTGGTGAACATGGGTGTGAGTAACATCATCACCTTCGATGCGCACGACCCGCGCGTGCAAAACGCCATTCCGCTTTCCGGATTTGATAACGTGCGCTCCAGCTATCAGATGATCAAGGCGCTGCTGCGTGAGTATCCGGATGTGGATTTTGACCCCGAAAAGATCATGATCGTGTCTCCCGATGAGGGCGGCATGGCCAAATGCATGTACTATTCCTCCATGCTCGGCATTCAGCTTGGCATGTTCTACAAGCGCCGTAACTATTCCATCATCGTAAACGGTAAGAACCCCATCGAGGCGCATGAGTATCTAGGTCGCGACCTGAAGGGGAAGGACGTTATTATCGTAGACGATATGATCTCCTCCGGCGATTCGATCATCGACGTAGCGCTGCAGCTGAAGGAAAAGGGCGCTAACCGTATCTTTGTTTTCGCCACCTTCGGCCTGTTCTGCAACGGGCTTGAGAGAATGGATGAGGCTTACGAGAAGGGGCTCTTTACCCGTATCTTCACTACCAACCTGGTGTACCAGACCCCCGAGTTGCTGGCACGCGAATGGTATGGTGACGTAAATATGTGCAAATACGTGGCTTATATTATCGACACCCTGAACCACGATCAGACCATCAGCGGCCTGCTGGATCAGTCTAAGCGTATCCACGCCCTGGTGAACAAGCACAAGGAAAATTTGGGAGAGAAATAACGCGCCGCGGTGCGGCGGCCGCCCGGCCGCCGCACCGCTTTTTTCTTCTTTTCAAAAAGAGTTTACAATTTTTTCTTGGAAATGAGGAGCAAACTGCCCAAATTTCTCTTGACAAAATCCGTCTATTGTTGTAAAATGTTATATATATATTTTTGTACCTCACGCGTGCGTGGGGTATGGTGCGCGTGACCCCACGCAACTCTTTCACACCAAGGAGGAAATTATGAAATTCAGCAAGATCGTGCTCGCCCTTCTTCTGATCCTGGCGATTACGGCAGCTTGCTTTGCCTGTGCACCCGCAGGCGAAGACAATCCGCCGGATGAAACGCCCGGTGGCGAAACACCCGGTGGTGAGACCCCCGGCGGCGAAACGCCTGGTGGCGAAACGCCCGGCGGTGAGACCCCCGGCGGCGAAACGCCCGGCGATGAAGAGCCGGAGCCTACCGGCGAGTTCAGTATTGTTTTTCAGCGCGGTAGAACAGGTGAGTGCGTTGTAGCCGGCTTCATTGGCAGAGGTGAGGGTGAGATAGTGATCCCCTCTACTTACCTGCTTGAGGGCGACGAGGAAGAGAGCATCGTTGTCGGTATTGCGGCCGGTGCCTTCCGCAATTGCAAGTACATCACCTCGATCATCGTGCCTGATTCGGTAAAGACCATTGGTCTTGGTGCCTTTGAGGGCTGCGTAGCCCTGGAATCAATCACCCTTCCCTTTGTGGGTGGTACTCCTACTGCAAACACCTATATCGGCCACATCTTCGGTGCACAGACCTTTACCGAGAATGCAGCCTTCGTACCTGCTTCGCTTACAACTGTTAATCTTAGTGAGGCTTGCACCGCGATCGCTCCCTTTGCCTTTGATGCCTGCGCAGGCATTCAGGCTGTTCATATGGGGAACGCGATGGCAACCATTGGCGCTTACGCCTTTGCCCGCTGCGGCATTACCGAGGTGAACCTGCCGGATTCGGTTGCTACGCTTGGCGTTGGTGCTTACCTGGAGTGCCCGGTCGAGAAGGTAGAGCTGCCCTTCGTAGGTGCAGATAATACCGGTACTATCGGTTACTTAGGTCATATGTTCGGTGCTTCGAATTACGCACAGAACAAGGATTTTGTTCCCGCTACGCTGAAGCAGCTTTCGCTTAGCGCGGTTTGTACCACCATCGGTGCCGGTGCCTTTAACGACTGCGTAGCGCTGGCGGAGATCGACCTGCCGAATACCATTAAGAATATTGGCGAGAACGCCTTTGCCAACACCCAGTATTTCGATTCAAAGCCGGATGGCCTTGTATACGTAGACACCGTTCTGTATACATACAAGGGTGAGATGGGCGAGAATACCGATATCGTAATAGAGCCCGGCACGATCGCGATTGCTGCCGGCGCCTTTGACGGGCTGCCGATCACCTCGATCAGCATTCCGGATTCGGTCATTAACATCGGCGCAGCCCCCTTCCGTGGCAGCAAGCTGGCAGACATCGCGCTGCCCTTCGTTGGTGAAAACGTGGCTGCTCCTGACAACAACTATCTTGGCTACATCTTCGGTGCCGCTTCGGCTGAGGAGAACGCTTCTTGCGTGCCTGAAACGCTGAAGACCGTAACGCTGTATGATGGCTGTACCACCATTGCCGCACGCGCCTTCTACGGCTGTGCCAATCTGACGGCCGTTAACGTTGGCAGCGGTGTTACCTCGATCGCCAAGGACGCTTTCTTTGATTGTAACGCCCTGGCTGATATCACTATTGATGCAGAGAACGCAAGCTATAAGAATGATAGCAAGCTGGTTTATAACGTAGCAGGTGACGATCTGATCGCCGTTCCTATGGCGGTCAAGGGTGATATCACCCTGCTGAACATTACCGAGATCGCTGAGGGGCAGTTCCGCAACTGCGCCGGCATTACCTCGGTCGTGCTGCCCGAAACGCTGATCAAGATCGGCGACCAGGCCTTCTACGGGCTGGAGGGGCTGGCAAGTGTAAACTTCCCGGATTCTCTCGTTGGCGTTGGCGCTGGTGCGTTTGAGGGCACCGGCTGGTACAACAGCCAGCCTGACGGTGTTGTTTATACCGGCAACGTGCTTTACAAGTTTAAGGGCGAGTCCGGCTCCGAGATCAAGGTGCTGGATACCGTAACCGGTATTGCTGCAGGCGCATTTGCAAACTGCAACATCGTATCGGTTGATATTCCCGCTTCGGTTACCAACATTGGTGAGGGTGCCTTCCAGAACTGCCAGCTGCAGTCGATCACCGTTCCCTTTATCGGTGCCGATGCAACGGATGAGACTAAGTCTTACCTCGGTTACCTCTTTGGTGCTCCTTCTTCCGCTGTGGCCGGCAACTTCGTTCCCGCTACGCTGAAGTCGGTTACGCTGCTGGATGGCTGTGCCTCCATCGGCCCCGGTGCCTTTAACGGCTGCTCTAACGTAGAGGAGCTGAATATTCCTCAGTCTGTTACCTACGTAGCCGGTGAAGCACTGAATCAGACCGCCTGGTTCAAGAACCGCGAGGCTGGTGTGGTTTACGTTGGCCGTGTTGCTTACGCATTCGTAGCACCCGAGAAGACCCACCAGGAATACCTGGATGAGATCGCTGCCCTGCCTGAGGATGCAGAGCCGATCGTAAGCCCCTACGAGGTCGTTCTGCGCGCTGATACCACTGCCATCGCCGATAAGGCCTTCTACCGTGCCGAGATTGTTTCTATCCGTATTCCGGATACCACGATCTACATCGGTGACAGCGCCTTCTACAACTGCCTGAAGTTGGCTAAGCTGCGTATGCCCTCGTTCCTTGAGACGCTTGGCGAATACGCCTTCTATAGCTGTAAGGCTCTGACCGATGTTTACATCCCCGGTACGGTTGTTGATATTCCGCAGTTTGCCTTCTACAACTGTGATGAGCTTCGTTCTGCTACCTTCGGTGAGGGTATCAAGACGATCGGTGCCTCTGCCTTCTCCAGCTGCGATGCCTTCTACACCTACTCCTACACCGGCAACAAGCCCGATTGGGATGAGGTTGTGAAGGATGACTCGAATAAGGATCTCTTCAACGTAAGAACGCCTAAGTACGGTGTTCTCTACACGCCGGAGCCCTTTGAGCTCGTAGAAGAAGCGTAAAACTTATACAATAAAAAACGGAAAGAATTTTCTTTCCGTTTTTTATTTTTATTCAGACGCATGAAAAAATGAAAGAAAAGAGAAGTGCTCGCCCGGCGCGCGCATGGAGGAAAGCAGGCGGCGGCCTTGTTCCTTACTGTGCGGTGCAGCAAGCATGTGGCGGATATGGGGCAGGGGGGTACTGTACTGCTCGTCTTGCAGGCAGGCAATCGGCGTTTCCTGTGCAGCACAAGACTCCGCATAGGCGACAAAGGCGCTGATCTTGCCGCCATCCTCTACCGTAATGGTGGGAACCCCGGCTACCGCTGCAAAGATCAGCATATGCAGGCGCGTGGTGATCACCAGGCGGCAGCGGTTGGTAAGAAAGGCAACCGTCTCTTCGGCTGATAGGCGCGGTAGGATCTGTGCCGTAGGCACGCGCATGCAGCCTGCCTGCGCCAAGGCTTGGTCTTGCCCCTCGTGCATGCAGGAAAAGGCCAGGTGAAGCCCTTCGTGCCGCGCAATGGCGGCGCAGGCATCGACCAGGGGCTTGGCTATGCATGCCGGCGTTTGACCGTGCAGCGCCACAAGGAGCACGTTTCCCTTGGGTAGATTGCTTGGCAATGTGGTAGCCGGGGGCGTCCATAACGCGCCGTCCGGCAATAGGTGTGTGCGCAGGGCGGGGGATAGCTGCTGCGCATAGGCTACGTCCTGCGGGGTCCTGCCAAGAAAGCCGTCTACAAGCGGCAATATACGGCTGACGATGCTCTCACCTCCTGTGTCTAAGCGCCCTATACCGCCCAGCACAAAAATGCGGCAGCCACACCGTTTCGCAAAGCGGATGGCCTGCGTATAATATAGCAGGGAGCGACGGCTGGTCTCGTTCTGTAAAAGATTGCCACCTCCCAGCAAGAATATGCCACGCTCGGCGCCTACCCGGCGTATGGCAGAAAGAGAGAAGCGCGGCTCGGCGGCTACGTGGTGGTGCCCGCTTGTTTCGCCAGGCCGCGCAGAAAGAACGGTTATGCGGCCAAAGCCCTCACGCCGCAGGCGTAAAAGCAGATCGTCGAGCACGGCTTCATCCCCCATGTTATGAAAGCCGTAGTAGCCGCATATGATCATGGGTGGGCGCAGCTTTTTTTCTGCCAGGCTTCGGTATACGCGAAAGGCGTCCTCGACCATGGCTTCGGCGCTGTAATGGCGGCACACGTAGTCCCGGCCGTAGGTACCCAGCTGGCGACATAGCGGCTCGTCGCTCAGCAGTGCTGTCAGGTCACCGAGCAGCCGCTCCTTGGTCAGCTTTTCTTCACCCCGGCAGCAAAAATTGCTGCACTCTGCCGCTTTTGCCGCCGTCGGTGAAAAGATAGAAAGGTACCCCTCATCCCCGGCAAGCACCACCGCCAGACCGCAGGCCATGGCCTCTAATGCTGCCCGTGAAACGCCGATAAACACGTCACCCTCCCGCAAAAGCGGCGCAATATCCGTTTGCGCCCCCAGCATGCGGATAAAGGGCTTGCCCAGCGCCCGGTTGATCCTTTCTGCCTCGCGGCATAGCGGCGCAAAGCACTTGCCGTCCCCCACGATCGTCAGCGAGGCGGCACCCCTTGCCATCAGCTCCGGTGCCAAGGCGATCAGCGCCGTAGCGGCTGCCGCACGACCCTCGTCCAGCCGGCTGACGTGTATCAGGCGGCCATGGCCGCCGCCTGTGGCCGGAGCAAAGCGGGCGGTATTGATGCCGTTTTTCGTCACTGTGATATCTTGCGGTGAGAGGTGGTATTCTATAATCAGATAGTGGCGAATATCCTCGCTCACGGCAAGTGTGTGGTCGCCCCAGCGGCTCATGTGCCCACGCCAGCCGTCGGCGCGAAAGACCCAATGCGCAGTAGTCACAAGAGGTATGTGTAGCCGCCGGCATATCTTGGCAGCCAGGTAGGCCGGTAGCCGTGCGTGGGCATGCACCAGCGTGTAGCCGCCCTGTGATAGCAGCGCGTCCAACTGCCGCCTGGCGCGCGCCAAGGCCAAGGGGTTGTGCGTCGCCCAGTTGATCTGAACGTGCTTCACCCCCTCGCGCATCAGCCTTTGCGCGTAAGCGCCGCCTGCACTGGCGATCTCTACCGCCGCGCCGCGTGCAAGCAGCCCGTGTATCAGCTCGTAGATGTGCGTTTCAGCCCCACCAAGGGCAAGGCGGTCTGTCAGCATCAGTATTTTCATAGGCATCCTTTTTGAAAGAAAAAACCGCCGCGGCAGAGCAGGCTGCCGGGCGGTGGCGTTTTGCTTGTTAAAGGAGTGCGCCTTCCTCCTGCATGGCGGCCTCCTGGCTCGCCTCTACCTCGGCGGCGGCAAGCTGCACGTGATAGGCATCTATCACGGCGTTTTCCAGCTCTGCCCGGAAACCGGCGTTAATGGGGTGAACGATATCGCGGTAGGTTCCATCCGGATTCTTACGGCTGGGCATCACGATAAAAAAGCGTTCGCGTGCGTGAATGACCTTGATGTCGTGTACGGCAAGTGCATCGTCAAAGGTGACAGAAACAACGGCCTTCATCGGGCCTTCGTCAAAGAATTTTCTGATCTTGATATCGGTGATCTGCATAGGCTTGTCCTTCCTCGTCGTTTGTATTTTTTGGATTTGTGACAAATACAGTATAAAAGAAAAATGTGAATACAGTTGTAATAGAAAATGTGGGTTTTGTTAAACATATTTGATCGATATATTACCAATTGAGGAAGAAGGTTGTTTGAATTTGTCGCTATCGAATACTTTTACGCATCCCGCCTCGATGCGGGCGATTTTTTGCCGTCACCCACGGTTGTTCTTTGTCGGAATTGGCGGTATCGGCATGCAGGGGCTTGCTATGCTGCTTTTTCGCCGCGGCTTTGCCGTTGGTGGCTCTGACCGTGCCGCCAGCCCGGCCATAGACCGCCTGCGTGCCATGGGCATACCCGTTACGATCGGCCACCGGGCAGAAAGCATCCGCGGCTACGACGTGCTGATCTATACCCTGGCAGCCGACCGCGAAACGCCCGAGCTGGCTGCCGCCAGGCGCGCCGCGCTGCCATGCTTTTCACGCGCCGATCTGCTGGGCTATTTGATGGCCGAATACCCCATCCGCATCGGTGTGGCCGGTATGCATGGCAAAAGCACTACTACCGCTATGTTAGCTGCCGTGCTGCGGGAGGGCGGCTTGGCGCCAACCGTTGTGTCAGGCGCCGCCATCGACCCAAACGGCGCCGTAGTGCAGGAGGGGGGAAGGCAGGTCTTTTTGTGCGAGGCCTGTGAATACCGCGATTCCTTTCTCTGCCTGTATCCCAGCATTGCCGTGGTGCTGAATTGTGAATGGGAGCATACCGATTATTTTAAGAGCCTGGCGCAGGTCAAGGCCTCCTTTCATACCTACATAAAACGCGCAAGGACGGTAATCCTGCCGGCCGATTGCTGCCAAAGCAGCCTGCCGCCCACCGCCGGCATGCGCGTGCTGCGCTTTGGTCTTTCACCGGTGGCGGATGCACGGGCGGTGAATATCACCTACCAGGCCGGCTGCGCCTCGTTTGATTACCTGTTTTGCGGTATACACCGCGGCCACGTTACGCTGGCGGTGCCGGGCGAGCATAACGTGCAAAATGCGCTGGCCGCCTTGGCGGTGGCTGAGGCCTGTCGCGTGCCTTTTGCCGCCTCGGCACGGGCGCTTGCCGCCTGCCAAGGGGCCGATCGCCGCTTATCGCTGCGCGGTGGCTGGCGCGGCATGGCGGTCTATGAGGATTACGCCCACCACCCCACCGAGATCCGTGCCTCGCTTGCCGCCTTGCGCCGCATCTTAGCCGGGCAGGCAAGGGAAGAGGGGGGGAAAAGCCCACGCCTGCTATGCGCCTTTCAGCCGCATACCTATTCCCGCACGACCGCCTTTTTTGATGCCTTTTGCGAAAGCCTCAGCATGGCTGATCGGGTCTGCCTGCTTGATATTTACGCCGCGCGAGAGCAGAATGAAAGCGGCGTTAGCGCGGCCGCGCTGGCTGCGGCGATACCCGGTGCCCATTATGCGGCCAATATGGATGAGGCACGCGCCTACCTGGCAAAGATCGGGCACCCGGGGGATCTGCTGGTGGTGATGGGCGCCGGGGATATTTCTCGCCTTTTGGAGGGAATGCCCCTTTTCCCCCCTTGCAAAACCGAAGGGGATGTGGTACAATAAAAGAAAAAAGGAGGGGAAAAGCATGAAAGATAGTTCTATAATGGAAAAAAAACCGTGTTTTTCTCTTCCCGCACAGGTGCATACGGTGCTTGATCGCCTTGCCCACGCCGGGCATGAGGCCTTTTTGGTAGGCGGCTGCGTGCGTGATTTTTTGCGCGGCGTGGTGCCGCATGATTATGACCTGACCACCAGCGCGCGGCCGGAGGAGATGCACGCCGCCTTTGCCGGCTTACGCACGATCGATACCGGCATGAAGCACGGTACGATCACCGTGCTGATCGACGGTATGCCCATTGAGGTTACCACCTATCGGGTAGATGGGGATTACCACGATAACCGCCACCCGGATGCGGTGAGCTTTACCACCAGCCTGCGTGAGGACGTGGCGCGGCGCGATTTTACCATGAACGCGCTGGCCTATCACCCCGCCATAGGCATTCGCGATTATTTTGAGGGCTGTGCCGATATCGCCGATCGCCGTATTCGCGCGGTGGGCGAGCCGCATCGCCGCTTTGAGGAGGATGCGCTACGCATCCTGCGCGCATTGCGTTTTTCGGCCGTGCTTGGCTTTTCTATCGAAGAAAAGACCGCCACCGCCGCGCGGGATCGCGCACATCTGCTTGCCAACGTATCGGCCGAGCGTATCCATGAGGAGCTGACAAAGCTGCTCT
>JAZQVK010000092.1:0-25882 GCA_045631765.1 Eubacteriales bacterium | reverse complement strand
GTGGCTATGGGCGCGTGTGCTGATCTTTACGAGGCAAAGAAACTCTTTGTCAAGCAAAAGGAAACGCATACACCCAATGCGGAAAACAGCGCGGTCTATGAAAAGAATTACAAGGCTTATCAGAAGATGTACGCCGCTATGCGGCCCATCATTGCGGAGGTAACCAATGAATAATTATATCGGCCATCCCGCCCAGATCTACGGGGTAGAGGAGGTTCGCCTGGTTGGCGGCCGTGGCGACGGCATGCGCCTTTTCGAGGTGCGTAACGCGACCGGCCTGGCCTTTACCGTATCGGCTGACCGCTGTGCGGATATCGTGCGCCTCTCTCTCCACGGTACCAACTACGGCTATTTTGCCGCCTGCGGCTTCGTGGCCCCGGCCTACTATGACCACGTAGGCGCCGGCTTCTTAAAATCCTTCACCGCCGGGTTTATGACCACCTGCGGCCTGCGCGCCGTTGGCTCGCCCTGCGTGGACGAGGGGGAGGAGCTGCCCCTGCACGGCACCGTTTCACACATCCCGTGCGAGAATATCTATCACTTCATCGAAAACGATGAAATCCACATCCGCGCTACGGTGCGTGATGCGCGCCTGTTTGGCGATAAGCTGCTTCTCGAGCGCGAGTATATCTGCCCGCTGTATGAAAACACCATTCGTATGTGCGATACCATTCGCAATATCGGCTCGGCCGATTGCCCCTTAGAGGTGCTTTACCATTGCAACCTGGGCTACCCGCTGCTGGATGAAAATCTGCAGCTCTCGATCCCCTCTACCGCCGTAGAGGCAAGAAACGCCCATGCACAGAGCGGCATTGCCGATTGGGCTAAGATGGAAAAGCCCCAGCGCGGCTATGAGGAAATGTGCTTCTACCACAAGATGCAGGGCAAGACGACCGTAAAGGCAAAGAACCCTGTAAAAAACAAGGCGCTTGCCATCTCCTACGATACTGCCGAGCTGCCCTTCTTTACCGAATGGAAGATGATGGGCGAGGGCGATTACGTGCTGGGTCTTGAGCCCGGCAACTGCGAGCCGGACGGCCGCGACGTGATGCGCAAGCAGGGCAAACTGGAGATCCTGGCCCCCGGCGCCGAAAAGCAGCACCATATTACATTTATCATGACGGAGGAATAAATCATGCTGGTCACCTTAACCGATATCTTAAAGATCGCCGAGGCAAGAAAGATCGCCATCGGCTCCTTCAACACACCCAACCTTACCTCGCTGAAGGCGATCATCTCCGCCGCCGAGGAGCTCGGCGAGCCTGTGATCATCATGCATGCCCAGGTGCACGAGCAGATGGGCCTTTGCCGCATGGATGAGATCGCCCCCATCATGCTGATGATGGCAGAGAAGGCGACTGTGCCGGTCTGCGTACACCTGGATCACGGTGAGGATCTTGATTATGTTGCCCGCGGTCTGGAGCTTGGCTTCACCTCGGTCATGTACGATGGCTCGGCAGGCGATACCGCGCTTAACTATGCCAATACGGCCATCGCCGTTTCGCTGGCTTCTCGTTACGGTGCCTCCGTCGAGGCCGAGATCGGCTCGATGGGCGCGCGTGAATCGGGTGCCGGCGGCTCGGATGAGAGCATCTATACCGACCCAGAGGAGGCAAAGCGCTTCGTAGAGGAGACCGGTATCGACGCGCTGGCCTGTGCCTTTGGTACCGCGCACGGCGTGTACCTCAAGCAGCCGAAGCTGGACTTCCCGCGTCTGGAAAAGATCAAGTCTCTCGTTTCCGTTCCGCTGGTTATGCACGGTGGCTCGGGCGTCAGCCACGAGGATTACCGCCGCGTGATCGACCTCGGTATCCGCAAGATCAACTACTACACCTACATGGCCAAGGCCGGCGCCAATGCCGTTGCCGCCCTGGCTGATAAGACCTTCTTCCACGATCTAGAGGTTGCCGCCATCGCCGGCATGAAGGCTGACGTAATGAGCGCTATGGGCGTCTTTACCGGCCGCACCCTGATCTGATTTGATTGAAAAAGGAGAAAGCCATGCTGTTTCATGTTCATGAAGGCAACATGTATGCCACCTTTTCGGTAGACGAGACAGGTACGCTCTCGCTCTGCCATCTCGCCCCCTATCCCTATACCGGGGAAGGGGAAAGCTGCCCGAATGCCTATCCGGCTGCCGCCGTTCATATTGCCGGTCGCAACTCGGCCATGCACCACGGCAGCAAGCAGGCCGGCAACTGCGGCCGCGGCACCCTGCGCTATGAAAGCCACCGCGTAGAGGAGCATGCTGACGGCAGCGAATGGATCTTTACCCTGCGCGAGGCGCAGATCACGGCTGACCTGCACTACCGCTTCTATACCGGCGTGGGCGGCCTGCGCACCTGGGTCGAGGTAAAGAACGTTTCTGAAGAAAACATAGGTCTGGAATACGTTGCCTCCTTAGCCCTTGGTGGCTTTGGCGTGGTAGGCGAAGCCCGTCTTGAAAAGGATCTATTGCTCCACCTGCCCTATAATTCCTGGGCGCAGGAGGTGGAATGGAGAACCCGTTCCCTTTCCGATCTCGGCATGCATGCTACCAACGGTTATAACAACACGCTTGATCGCCATACGATCTCCAATAACGGCACCTGGTCGACCAAGGAATTTCTCCCGGCCGGCGTGATCGAGGATCGCGGCCTCCGCCGGGCCATCTTCTTCCAGATCGAGCATAACGGCTCCTGGCATTGGGAATTCAGCGCTGCTCCACCGGCAACGCAGTTTTACGTGCAGCTCAGCGGCCCCACCGAGCGGGAAAACCACTGGTACAAGGAGCTTGCCCCCGGCGAGAGCTTTGTCTCCGTTACGGCCGGCGTAGCCGTTGGCACCGATTTTGATAGCGCCCTGGGCGAGATGACCAAATATCGCCGCCGCATCGTGCGCATCAACCGTGCGGATTGCGGCCTGCCCGTGATCTTCAACGATTACATGAACTGCCTGTGGGCAGACCCCACCACCGAAAAGGAGCTGCCCGTGATCGACCTGGCGGCCGAGATGGGCGCCGAATACTACTGCATGGATGCCGGCTGGTATGCCGATGGCACCTGGTGGGAAACGGTTGGTGAATGGATGCCCTGCTCCTGGCGCTTCCCGAACGGGATCCGCGAGGTGTTTGACCGCGTGCGTGAAAAGGGCATGGTGCCCGGCCTGTGGCTTGAGATCGAGGTCATGGGTGTGAATTGCCCCATCCTCTCTCAGTTTGAGGATAGCGATTTCTTCATGCGCCACGGCAAGCGCGTCATTGATAACGGCCGCTACCAGCTCGATTTCCGCTCCCAGCGTGTGCGTGATTTTGCCACCTCGGTCATCGACCGCGTGGTAAACGAATACGGCATCGGCTATATCAAGATGGACTATAACATTGATGGTGGTATCGGCACCGAGGTAGATAGCGATAGCTTTGGTGACGGCCTGCTTGGCCACAACCGCGCTTACCGCTCCTGGATGCAGAGCATCATGGATAAATACCCCGATCTGGTCATTGAAAGCTGCTCCTCCGGCGGTATGCGTATTGAATACGGCATGCTTTCGTTGCACCCCATCATGTCGGTGACCGACCAGGCAAACGTTATGCAGATGGTGCCCATCGCGGCCGCCTGCGCGACCGCCCTGCTGCCCGAGCAGGCAGCGATCTGGTCTTACCCCATGGCCAAGGATAGCACCGATACCGTTGCCCTGAACATGATCAACGCGCTGCCCGCGCGTATGCACCTCAGCGGTGAGATCATGAAGATGACGGATGAGCAGATCGCCCTGATCAAGGAAGGCGTTCGTTGCTATAAGGAATGGCGCCACGAGATCAAAACGGCACTGCCTACCTACCCGCTTGGTCTGCCCCAGCCGGGTGACGGCTGGCTGGCTACTGCCTACCAAAATGAAAAGACCGCCCGCCTGGTTGCCTGGCGCATGGAAGGGGAGAGCGATACCTGCCACATCCCCCTGCCCGGTGCCAAGAGCGTGCGCGTGCTTTACCCGGCAGCAAGCGATGCTACCGCCACGGTGGTGGAGGGTGGCCTCAGCGTGACCCTGCCGCGCAAGCAGATGGCCGTATACCTGCTCGTAGAGCAGGCCTAAAACAAATAGCAAAGCGCCCATAGACCAACGGTCTATGCGCCCTCTTTTTTTGTATTGACCTAAAAGAAATCCCGCCCCGGGGGGGAGACCCGGGGCGGGGGAAAAGCTGTAGTAAATTTAAGCGTTTTCCTGCTCTAACGCATTTTTAACCGACTTGGTAATGCTGGTCAGATCGTCAACGATCAGACCGTTTGAATCCATCAGCAGGTCGCTTGCGCCAAAGATATAGTCAGAGGAAACGGAAACGGTTTCAGAGAAATACAAAACTGTGGTGTTGCTCGTGGGGTAATAGGCGTAATACTTCTTCCCATCCTCGGTGGTTACGGTGTAGCGGGCGGTATCGTGGCCGGGGTTCATGTCGCGGTTGACGGCCAGCTTGCCAAAACCAAGCTGCACAAGGCCGTCACGCCCTGCGGTGTACTGCGCGCCTACGATCGTGGGCGCATCGGTATCCGTCAGGTTACGGATAGCAAAGCATTGTCTATTATAATACATACCGCCGCCGGCGAGACCCCAAAGAGAGGTGAAGATCTTTCCGTCTTGACCTATCGAGGAAATATCGGCAATCGTCTTCGAGCTGGTATCAATATAGTCAAAGGTGTTCCAGGCGTTGCCCTCGGCAAAGGCGTGGTAACCCTCGGTGGTGTCCACACGGCCGATCGTCCATTGATGATCACCTGTCGTGTTATAGATGATATTACCGTCCTCGTCAACCGGGCTGCTGGCGTTCGGCGCGTAATTGGCAAAGGCGCTTGTACCGTCATAGGTGATCTCGCTCATTGCGATGGTCATATCCTTGGTCACGTAGTCAGGCAGCGTGGTGGCGGCCACACCGTTGATGGAGGTAACCGTACCCTGGATCAGGCCGGGCATCGGCGCGCCCTCGTAGGCAAGCAGGCGATGGGTGGGAAGCGCGTTTGCCTTGCCGATCAGGATCTCGTAGGCCTTTTTGGCAGAGAGAGCCTTTTCAATTTTAACAACCGGATCAAGCGTGTAGCCGGTGTTGCTCCAGCCGGGGCTGCCCATCAGGATCTGAACGCTTGCGCCCTCGGTCACGTAGGTCTCCAGCTCCGTCAACGAGGTATTGATAGCGGTGCGATATTCCTCAGCCGTGCTATAGGTGCTGCTCGTGTTATTAAACCACGTGCTCATAGAGGTCAGCGAGGCGCTTGCGGGCCATACGGCAACGCCGTTAATGGCAACGCAGACGTAGGGGTACAAGCCTGCGGTACCAAGATCGATCTTGTTGAACGAAACATTGATGTTGCCGTCCTGCTCGGCAACGTATTGGTAGGCAACGGCGGCCGTTGCGGAGGAGGAGATCGGTACAGCGCGACCGGTAACGCCGGCATGCATCTTGTTGCCCGCAGCGCTGTAAGCGATTTGCCAAACGTCGATGGCTTTGCCGTTTACAAAATTATTGGTAAAGCCGCGGTTGAAGCCCGCTTCGGTGGTAAACCACTGAGCATCAAAGCCGCCCTTGCCAGCTACGTAATCGGCAGGCGTTTTGCCGCCGGCCATCGGGTAGTAGCGTGTAAAGGGCTCAAAGCTACCGGCATTGGCACCGGAGGTGAGAAGAATGCCCATCTGCCAAGGAGAGGCGCTGTAGCTGATGTACATGTTGTTCAGCTTTTCTTGAAGCCAGGCAATTACGGCAGCTGCTTTTTTATCTTCATCCTCGCCTAACGCCTTATACTCCTCGCTCTCGCAGAAAGCATTAAATTCAGGCCCCATATTTCCAACGTCGTAACCGGTGTGTTTGCCATTTCGCCCGTCATTCCTATCCTCACCGTTATCCAACACCGCACCATGGCCGTAGGTCATGTTGCCTATAGAATCCTTATACATCAAGGAATGGAACATGTCGGCCAGCATCGAGGATTCGGTAACGACTGTCGCGGCTCCGCCAGGTGGCGTGACGGAGAGGGCTTCGTAGGGGCAGACATCCCCTAACCGTCTGTCTCGCGGCATAAAAAGAGCGGGGTGCTTTGGAGGGAAAGCACCCCGCTTGATGGCGATATGCGAATTAATAATTTTCCTTGCGAACCTCGAAGTAGCTCTTCGGATGCGTGCAAACAGGGCAAACCTCAGGCGCCTTCTTGCCGATCACCAGGTGACCGCAGTTGCGGCACTCCCACATGGTCTCCTCAGCCTTCTCGAATACCTGCTGCATCTCTACGTTCGAGAGCAGGGCGCGATAGCGCTCCTCGTGCGTCTTCTCGATAGCGGCAACAGCGCGGAACTGATAAGCCAGGCGGGTAAAGCCCTCTTCCTCAGCTTCGCGTGCGAACTGGTCGTACATATCGGTCCACTCGTAGTTCTCGCCCTCGGCAGCGGCCAGCAGGTTCTCGGCGGTGGTGCCCAGCTCGCCCAGTGCCTTGAACCACAGCTTAGCGTGCTCCTTCTCGTTGTTGGCGGTCTGCTCGAAGATGGCAGCGATCTGCTCGTAGCCTTCCTTTCTTGCTACCGATGCGAAGTAGGTGTACTTGTTTCTTGCCTGGCTCTCACCTGCAAATGCGGTGGCCAGATTTTTTTCGGTCTTCGATCCCTTGAGTTCCATAGTGTGTTCTCCTTTTTTGTTTATGATAAATTTTTTATTGTTGGTCTTTTCTGCAATCGGCACATAGGTAATGCATGTTCAGCTCGTAAGAGGAAACGGTGATGCCCGCCCGGGTGGAAAGCTCAGCAAGAAAATCCTCAAATTTTTCATCGGTGATCCTGCCACAGCCATCGCACACCAGGTGCTCGTGCTGGTCAATGTTTCGGTCATAGCGGTCTGCGTGGCCTACGATGTGCAGACGGCGGATCAGCCCGGCTGATGCCAGCGCGCCCAAGCTGTTGTATACCGTAGCCATGGCTATGCCTGGCCGCGCTTCCTTCGCGGCCAAAAAAATCTGCTCTGCTGTCATATGCCGCGGTGCCGCGCGGATAATGTCCAGTATCAGTAATTGGTTCTTGGTCATAGGTCCTCAAAAATTAGAATTGGAATCGTTCTAAAAATATTTTACACCATGAAAAGCAATTTGTCAATAGTTTTTTAGAATAATTCTAAAAAAATTTTGGAAGTCTATCACCCACACTTATTATATAGCAGAAAACGGTGATTTTTTCAAGTAGAATTGCGAAAATTTTATAAAAAAGCAGCGCCCGTTGGCGCTGCTTTAGGATCAAATGGCGTATTTCTTTTCGTAAGAGGCAAATTGCTTCTCAAAGTTGCCGGCGCCGGCCTTGATAGCGCGAAGCGCCTCGTGCAGGTTCATATCCTTCTTGCACAGCTCCATCATATAGCCGGCTACGTTCGAGCAATGGTCAGCGGTGCGCTCTAAGGCCGTCAGCATATCCGACCAGACAAATCCGGCCTCAATGGTGCAATTGCCCTTTTGCAGGCGGGCGATATGGTTAGAACGCAAGGCCTCCTTCAGCCGGTCGATCACCTGCTCCAGCGGCTCTACGGCAGCAATGGCCTCGGCATCGTTTTCATCAAAGGCGCAGAGCGCCAGGTCAACGATCTCCTCTACGGCGGCTGTCATGGTGCGCAGCTCGCGCGTGGCGGCATCGGTCAGGATGATGGATTTTTCCCGGATCTCCTCGGCCGAGCAGAGCAGGTCTACACCCAGGTCAGAGATGCGCTCAAAATCACCGATTACCTTCAGCAGCATGGCTGCCTCGGCGCTGTCGCTTTCGCCAATACGCAGGGCACTTAGCTTGACCAGGTAGGTGCCTAAAATATCCTCGTAATGGTCGGTCTTGTCCTCACCCTCGCGCACCTCGGCGGCCAGCTCGGGCGTGTAGTCGTACAGGCAGCGCACGGCGCTGTGCAGACAGCCTACCGCGCAATGCGCCATTTCACCGGCTACGATGTGGCAGCGCTCCAGCGCGATGACAGGGGTGTTGAAGAGACGCTCGTCCAGCTCGCTGTTGCTCTCTACCTTCTTCGGCTCGGGCAGCAGGATCGTGACCAGCTTTTCAAGCAAGCCGGTCATGGGCAGCAGCAGTAGCGTGCACAGCACGTTGAAGATCGAGTGTGCCACGGCAATGCCGAAAAGCGAGGCCGATTGCGAGAGCAGCACCGGCGCAAAGATGGCCTTGACGATGCAGAATATCGTCAGCCAGAATACCGTACCGATCACGTTAAAGGAAAGGTGTACCAGCGCAGCGCGCTTGGCGTTACGGTTTGCCCCGATCGAGGAGAGCAGGGCGGTCACGCAGGTGCCGATGTTTTGCCCCATGATGATCGGAATAGCGGCACCGTAAGAGACAGAGCCGGTGGTAGCCAGCGCCTGTAGAATACCTACGGAAGCAGAGCTGGATTGGATGATCGCCGTTAAGATGGCACCCACCAGCACGCCCAGCACCGGGTTGGTGAACATAATAAACATCTGCCCGAAGGCCGGCACGTCCTTCAGCCCGGCAACCGCATCCGACATGGCATCCATGCCGAACATCAGCGTGGCGAAGCCTAAGAGAATCATGCCCACGTCCTTTTTCTTATCGCTCTTACAGAACATATAGAGCACAATGCCGATCAGTGCCAGCACCGGCGTAAAGCTGGTGGGCTTGAGCAGTCTAAGCCACAGGGCATCGCCATCAATGCCGCCAAGGCTGAGTAGCCAAGCCGTGACGGTGGTGCCTACGTTGGCACCCATGATCACGTTAATGGCCTGGCGCAGCGCCATCAGGCCGGAGTTTACAAAGCCAACCACCATGACCGTAGTGGCAGACGAGCTTTGAATCACGGCGGTGATGGCAAGACCGGTCAAAAAGCCGGCCGATTTTTTGGTGGTGAACTTCGCTAAGAGACCGCGCAGGCTGCTGCCGGCACGGCGCTCAAGCGATTCGCCCATCACGTTCATGCCGAACAGAAAGAGAGCGAGGCCGCCTACCAGGGCAAGTACGTTAAATAGATCCATTTTGTTTTTTTCTCCTTTTCACAACGTCTGACGTCTACCTTGCGGGCTCTTGCCCGCTTGGTGTTTTTTATATAAAGCCGCCCTATGGGCGAACGGTTTGGTCATTCTGATAGCAAGCCCAAACTGCCTCGATTATATTCTACCACAAAAGTCGGCAAAAATAAAGAAATTGTGGCAAAAAAATCCATCGTCGTGTTCGACAAATTTTTTGAATGCAGCACGTGTATTTTTTGCAGAAAATAAACAAATTATCAAGTATGTGAAATAAAGAAAACCGGGCGCGTGCGCCCGGTTTTGTGGGATAGGTTATAGGGATACGGTGCTGCCGGGCATCTCGTCGGCCGCTAAGATCGCATCACGCAGGCGCATCACGGCCAGCGTGTCGGCTGCTGCCACGGGTGGGTTACCGCTTTCAAAGAAGCGCAGCATATCCACCATCAGCCCGTCAAAAAAGCCGGAGGCAACGGGCGCGTGCTTGGCCATGCCTTGCGCATCCTCCACCGTGATGGCATAGCCAAGGGCAGGGGAATAGAGCAGGGTGGTCATGGCGCCGCCCTCGTGCGTGATATGGCAGATGCGTTGGTTGCCCTGCTTCACTACCGAAACGGCCGTGGCCGGCTCCTTTTGCAGGCAGACTACCATTTCCACCAGGTGGATGACGTATTCCGGCAGATTTGAGCCACCACCCGTGAGCATCAGATGTCGGGGGGCAGAAAGCTCCTGCATGGCGGCTGCGTAGCGCAGCGCCGAGGTGCTGAAAAAGGGCGTGCCGTGCTCCTTGGCCAGGGTGATGATCTCCTCGGCCGTGGCCAGATCCGGCGCAAAGGTCTTGTCAATATAGGTCGGCTTGCCGTAGGGCAGCACGGCCTTGGCATAGGCAAGGTGCGTTTCGGGGTTCGAGGGGGCTAAGATGATCAGCGCGTCGCTTCTCTCGCACACCTCGGCAATGCTTTGGCAGGGGGTGACGGCATGCTGCTTGCACCAGGTGGCGGTATCTACCCCGTCAACGGGGGAAATATCCTGTTCGGCCCAGGCGTAGGCCACCTTATACTCGGTGCCGGCGGTCTCGTTCAGCCGCTCGATCCAGCCGGGGTAATTGTTGGCGTGCCACTCGCTGATATACAGATCGATCAGACCTATGGTCTTCATCAGAAGGAAAGCTCCTTTCTTTCAGCGGCCGAGGCGTACAGGGCATCCAGCAGCTTAGCGCTTTCCAGAATATTGTCAATGTGGCTGCGGTTCTTGATGCCGGTGTCGATCTCCTCAAAAAAGGCGCGATCCTCGCACAGATACATGTTGGGGATCTCGTATTCCTCCTTGGTTGTCTCCAGCGTAGCACCATCGTAGTATTCAAACAGCTGGCCGTAGGTCAAGCGGGCACCGCCCTTGTCACCAAGGAAATCAATAAACATCTCGTTCTTATTGATGTTCTGAGCCCAGGCACCGTTAAAGGAGATGCTGGCCTTGTCGGTACGGATGTAGCCGGTAATAAAGTCATCTACGTCGTTGACGCCGTTTTCGATGTCGGCAGTATCCTCAGCCCACATGCCGGTGTAGCGATAGCTCTTCATATCCTTGGCCATCTCGCAGTAGGCGTCGCAGGTCAGGTTTTGCAGCTTGGCACCGCCCAGGATGTAAAGGATCAGGTCAAAGAAGTGTACGCCCCAGTCGATCAGCACGCCGCCGCCGGATTGCGCCTTGGTGGTAAAGGCACCGCCAAGCCCGGGGATCGAGCGGAAGGAACGGAAGGAGCAGTAAACGTGGTACAGGTTACCGAATTTGCCCTCGCGTACCATCTCCTCTAACTTCTCAACCGAGCGGTGGAAGCGGTTGCAAACGCCGATGATCAGCATCAGGCCGCGACGGTTGGCCTCCTCGGCCATCTCGCAGGAAAGGGCATAGTTGACGGTGATGGGCTTTTCGCAGAAAACGTGCTTGCCGGCACGCAGCGCGTCCATCGTAACGGTATAGTGGGCATAGTTCGGGGTCAGCACGTATACGGCATCAACCTCCGGGTCAGAGAGGGCTACCTGATAATCGGTGATCACGTTTTCTACTACGTCGGGGTAGGTCTCCTTCATTTTAGCGGCCTTTTCCTCGATCAGGTCGCAGGCGTACTTGATGCGAACGCCCTCAATCTGGGTCAGGGCAGGGAAATGGGCGCCGTTGGCGATGCGGCCGCAGCCGATCACGGCGATAACGTGCTGTTTCATAGGAATGCTTCCTTTCTTTATGCCCGCAGGCAATTTCTTGCTTTCATTATAGCCCGATGCGCGGCTCTTGTAAATGGCAGCATTTCAGCAAAAAGATATCATTTTTTCATATAAATCTTCTAAAAACTTATATTTTTTCTTGACGAGCGGCAAAAGCGGCGGTATAATAGACCAGGAGGTGACGATATGGAGGCACAGTATCATTTAGATAAAAGCTATCTTTCATCCCCCTTGGATTTCGGTGGCATACGCCTGTGCCAGATCGGGCGCTTATATTGCCGCCCCGGCGCGGTGGTGCCCACCCACGTGCACCTGAATTGGCTCGAGCTGACCGTGGTCACCGATGGCCGTGGCAGCGTTATCACCAACGGTGTCTCTTGCCCGGTTGGGCGAGGGGATATCTACCTTTCGCTGCCGTGTGACGCGCACCAGATCGTCTCGGATAGCGAGGCACCGCTGAAATACGATTTCTTTTCTTTTTTCTCAGAGCGTGAGGAGCAAAAGCGCGAGCAGGAGCGCATCGTGGCAGAGTATCTTTCGCCCACGCGGCGAATCTTTCGCGATGATCGCATCCGCGCCCTGATCGGGGATGCCATTGCCGAATTCGGGCGTGACGGGCTATACGCGCACGAGCTGCTTAGCGCCATCTTTACCCAGATCCTTGTCTACCTTTTTCGTGATCTTTCGGGTGAGGTGCCCGCGCCGCAGTCGCATACCGTTATGCCCGCCGAGACGCTCTGCTACCGCCTGATGAACTATATTGATACGCACGTCTATTCCATGAAGGGGTTGGGGGAGCTTGGCGAGGTGATGGGCTACAGCTACGGCTATCTCTCCACCCTCTTCAAAAAAACCACCGGCGAAACGCTAGCCGGCTATTACCATGAAAAAAGGCTGGAGACTGCCCGCTTGCTGCTGCTTGAGCGGCGCCTCTCGATCACCGAGATTGCCGAAGCGCTGGGCTATGCCTCGGTCTACGTATTCAGCCGCGCCTTTGCGGCCAAATTCGGCCGCTCGCCGCGCCACTACCGCCGGGAGAATGGGGAAGAATAAAGGATCGCGCGCCCAAATGGGCGCGCGACTGTTTTTTTATTGCTTTTTGATCAAGCGCCGGCCAAGGCGGCAGAGCACCGTGATCTCCTTGGCGCGCAGGGCCAGCATCATCAGCAGCACCAGCACCAGGGCAGGGTAGGTATACGGGCTCTCGTGCAGCGAAAGCAGCACGCCACCGCCAAGCAGCAGATAGGCAAGCACCGTGCGCAGCACCGGCACGCGGATGCGCACCATTCGCTGCACCGATAGTAGGCGGACAAGCCACACGCCGAAAAAGCTGACGGCGGTTGCCAGCGCCGCGCCCTGCAAGCCCATCGTGGGTAGCAGCAGCATGTTCAAGAGAATATTGACCACCGCCCCCAGCAGGACCGAGACGAGTAGCCCACCCGTCCTTTTTTCGGCACGGAAGGTGGCTGCCAAAAAGCCGGAAAGGGCTGAAAACAGGGAGGAAACGAGCAAAAGCGGTACGTACTGCCAGGCGATAAAGAAATCCCCGGCCAGCAGCAGATAGGAGATCGGTCTTGCCAGCAGGATCAGCCCCATACAGGCCAGCAGCCCCACCGCCTCAAAGGCGGCGTACATCTCGGTGTGGTAGTCGCTTTCATCCTGCTCGCCGTGGTTTTCAATGGCCGAAAGCTGCCAGGCCTGCAAAAAGATCATCAGCACCGCCGTCAGCATGGTAGGAATCTTATGCGCCGCGCTGTATAGGCCGTTTTGCGAAAGCCCCAGCATGCCGATGATCATATAGCGGTCGATGTGGCTGTTGACCTCCCAGGCCAGCAACGCCGGGATGATGGGCAGGCTATAGCGCAGCATAGCGCGCAAAAGGCTCTTTTCCAGCCGCGGCGGAGCCAGGTAGCACCACAGCCGCCCGCCGAAAAACATCAGCAGAATGGGCAGCAGATAGCCAAGGGCAATGCTGTACAGGTAGCCCTCCAGCCGCCAGCCAAACCCCAGCAGCAGGAGTAGGTTGCCGGCAATGATAGAGGCCGTTTGCACAATGGCCTGCACGGCAAACAGCCGCGTTTTGCCAAGCCCCTTCAGAAAGCTGGCCAGCGCGTTGTGCAGGTTAAAGAGCGTAAAGATCAGCAAAAAAATGCCAAAATATCCGGCAAGCGCCGGCTGCCACAGCGCTATCAGCGGGTAGACCGGCAATAGCAGCAGCGTGGAAAGCAGGGTAAAGAGCAGGGCGTTGCCCAGCACCGCCTCGCGGCGGCAGGTCTTGTCCATGGCAAAGCGAAGCGCCGCGTCGGCCATGGCCAGGGTCAGCACCGGGTAGATAAAATTCACCGTGGTCTGCACCAGGTCGGCTGTGCCGTATTCCGCCTCGCTCAGCAGGCTGGTGTATAGCGGCGTCAGCAGCAGAAGCAGCAGGCGCGAGCCAAAGCTGCTGATGCCAAACAGCAGCGTGTCGCCTGCCAGGCGCCGGTATTTATGCGATTTTCCTGCTTCTTGCATAGCGCCTCCGTGTACGTGTCTTATTCTCGCTCCCAAAGGCAGACGTGGCAGCCGGCCGCCAGGCCTGCTTGCCTGTCGCTTTCGCTGTCGCCTACCATATAGCTTTCCCTCAGGTCAATGTTGTATTTCTTAGCTGCCGCCAGTAAAAGCCCCGGCTTTGGCTTGCGGCACTCGCACGCCGTCTTGTATTCCGGCCGCTCACCGGGAAAGCCCTTATCTGGGTGGTGCGGGCAGTAAAAAATATCGTCTAAATAGGCACCGCCCTCGCCAAGCAGTGTTTCTAAGCGGTTGTGGATGGCGGCCAGCTCCTTGTGCGTGACCTCGCCACGCGCGATCACCGGCTGGTTGGTCACCAAAATGGCCAGGTAGCCGGCGCGGTTTGCCCGGCGCACGGCCTCGATCGCACGGCTGGTCAGCACCAGCTCGTCCGGCCGGCGCAGAAAGCCGATATAGCGGTTCAGCGTGCCGTCACGGTCAAAAAAGACGGCGCGCTGCTTGTTTTTCAGGTTCTTTCTCGCTACGATCCCACGCCGGATGTCCTCTTCCACCTCAGCAAGGCGCTCGGGCGTGCCCATGTCCTTGATATATTCGGGTGAATCGTAAACGTATAGCCCCCCCTCCTCGATCAGCGGGCGCAGCAGCTCGCGGTCCAGGTCGGTCTTTTTTAGCTCATGCAGGCGGGTAAGGATAGCCGGGGAAAGCAGGTGGATGCCCGCGTTCACGCGGTTCTTGTGGTCGCCGCGCGCGTCCTCCTTATGCAGCCAGCGCAACACACGCCCCCCCCCGTCTGCTTCGATCAAGCCACTATCGTAGGGGTGGTCGTTGGGGTGGGTGAGAATGGTGGCCATGCCGCAAGCCCCCTTGTGGCGGGCAAGCAGGCGGGAAAAGTCCACGTCAAAGATCAGGTCGCCGTTGAGCAGCAGAAAATCCTCGCGCAGGTCATCCTTCAACAGATACAGCGCCCCCGCGGTGCCCAGCGGCTCACGCTCGATCAGGTAGAGGATAGAAACGCCAAAGCGGCTCCCGTCTCCAAAATAATCGGTAATGGCCTCGCCCATGTGGCCGATCACGAGGATCAGCTCGGTAATGCCCTGGCGTGCAAGGCACTCGATCTGCCATTCTAAGATCGGCTTACCGCAGACCGGGATCATCGGCTTGGGAATATCGGCACGCACCGCGGCAATGCGTGTGCCGCGGCCGCCGGCCATGATAACGGCCTTCATCCTGCCTCGCCCCCGAAAAATTCCTCCTCAAGCGCCAGGCACAGCGCGTGGTAGAGCGGCAAATGCAGCTCCTGCACGCGGTAGGTGTCGCGCTCTGGCACCGCCAGGGACAGGTCGGAAAGGGCGCGCAGCGCGCCGCCGCTCTCGCCGGTCAGGGCGATCACACGCATGCCGCAGGCGCGCGCCGTGCGCGCGGCGTACAGCACGTTGCGCGAATGGCCCGAGGTACTGATGGCCAGCAGCACGTCCCCCGGCCTTGCGTAGCCGTAGACCTCTTGTGCCATGGCCAGGTCGGGTGCCCTGTCGTTGGCGTAGGCGCTTTCTAACGCAATGTGCCCTGCCAGCGCGATGGCCGGCAGCGCCCCTTGCAGGTTGGCGGCCAGATAGGCCCCTGCCTCGTCATCCCCCAGCGCCGCACGCATCGATTCCGGCAGCGGCCGCGGATGGTGAAAATCCTTCATCAGCTCGCCCACGATATGCGCCGCATCAGCTGCCGAGCCGCCGTTGCCGGCGATCAGCAGCTTGCCGCCCGTCCGAAAGCAGCTAGCAAGCAGGCGGTGCGCCTGCAATAGCTCGCCCCGCATCGGGGAAAGGGCAGGGTAACGGCCGATCATCTCGTCAAAGATATGGGTAACGCTTGCCATTACGCTTCCTCCTCCGTGCATTGTCTGGTATAGGTCTCGGGTACGTTGTATAGGATGCGCGTGCCGCCGCTCTCAAAGCGGAAGGGCACCTCCATCAGGCCGGAAAGGGCGCGGCGTACCGCCGCCTGCTTGTCCCTTTCGGCATAAAAGATCAAAAATCCGCCGCCGCCAGCACCCAGCAGCTTGCCGCCAAGCGCGCCCGCCCCCGTGGCACGGGCATACAGCGTGTCAATCGTGTCGGTCGAGATGCGGCTGGTCACCCCGCGCTTGAGGCGCCAGGTCTCGTTAAGCAAGCGGCCAAAATCGTCAAGGCTGCCGCCGCGCAGCACGCGCTCGGCCTCGCCCGTCAGCGCCTTCATCTCCAGCAGCCGCGCTGCCTGGCTCTTCAGCGCCCCCTGGTGCGCGGTCTGAATTTCGGGCGAGGAGCGCGAAAAACCGGTGAAAAACAGCATCAGGTTGTCGTTCAGCGCCGTAAGGCGCTCGCTTGGCAGCTCGATGGGGGTAACGCGGTAGCCGCTTGCATCAAAATCAATGCGGTTCAAGCCGCCAAAGGCAACCGCGATCTGATCCTGCACGCCGCCATCCTCAGCACACAGCACGCGCTCTAAATGAATGGCATCGTCTGCCAGCTGCCGCCGCCCGGGCTGCTTGCCCTTCAACGCGTAAAAGGCGCTGAGCAGCCCCACCGCGAACGAGGAGCTGGTGCCCAGCCCCGTGCGGGCAGGCAGGTCGGCATCGTAGGTCACGCGCAGCTCGTGCATATCCAGCCAGCGCATCGCCTCGCGGATGGCGGGGTGGCGGATCTCGTCTACCTCGGTCACCCGTTCGGTCTTGGCGTACACCAGCTCAGAGCGATAGTCGAAAAACGGTGGCAGGTGGCGCACCGTGATATAGCAATATTTGTCAAAGGTGGTCGAAATGACCGCACCGCCATGCTCGCGGTAAAAATCCGGGAAGTCGGTTCCCCCACCGAAAAAGGACATGCGGAAGGGGGTCTGTGTGATGATCATGGCCTATTCCTTTCTTGCACGCAGCAATATGGATATATAACACCATTCTTTATTATAGCACAAAAAAAGATCAATGCAAGCCTTTTTTCAAACGGTGCTTTACAGGCAAGGAAAAATGTGGTATGATAGAAGAAAAAGCAACGAAAAAAGGGGGATCTCTATGCTGTCACGGGTATATACCGCCGGCCTCTGCGGCATTGATGGGTTTGAGGTGCTGGTCGAGTGCAGCGGGCAGGACAGGCTGCCGCGCTTTGAGATCGTTGGCCTGCCGGATCTCGCAGTCAAGGAGGCTAAGGAGCGTGTGCGTGCCGCCTGCGAGAATAGCGGCATCTATTTCCCCTCGATGGATCTGACGCTCAATCTCGCCCCTGCCGACCGCAAAAAGGAGGGCTCCTCCTTCGATTTAGCCATTCTTTGCGCCATTTTGCAATGTGACGGTAAGATCCCGCGTAAGCTCTCGCTTGCCGATCAATGCTTCATAGGAGAGCTCTCGCTTTCGGGCGAGGTGCGGCCCGTGCGCGGTGCCCTGTGTCTCGCGCTGGCCGCGCGGGATGCCGGGCGGCACGAGGTGTTCGTGCCGGCCGAAAACGCGCGCGAGGCCTCGGTGGTCGAGGGGATCACCGACTACGGCGTGCACACGCTGCGCGAGCTGCTTGCCCACCTTTCCGGGCAAGAGAGGATACAGCCCACGGTCTACGACCGCGCCGAGTTCGACGGCCGCCGTGGCCGCCACCCGCTTGATTTTGCCGACGTGCGCGGCCAGTTCCGCGCCAAGCGCGCGATGGAGATCGCCGCCGCCGGCGGGCATAATATTCTGCTCATCGGCCCGCCCGGCTCGGGTAAATCTATGTTGGCCAAGCGCCTGCCCACCATCCTGCCCGATCTCACCTTCGAGGAGGCTGTTGAGACCACCAAGATCCATTCGATCGCCGGTATGCTACAGGACAGCCTGGTCACCGAGCGACCCTTCCGCTCGCCGCACCACAGCGTCAGCGTGCCCGGCCTGGTGGGCGGCGGCACCAGCCCGCGCCCGGGCGAGATTTCGCTTTCACATAACGGCGTGCTCTTTTTAGACGAGCTGCCCGAGTTTAATAAGGCGCTGACCGAGTCGCTGCGCCAGCCGTTGGAGGATGGCGCCGTTTCGGTCACCCGTGCGGCGGCACGCGTGCGCTACCCCGCCTCGTTTATGCTGGTCTGTGCCACGAACCCCTGTCGCTGCGGCTACTACGGCGACCCGAATAAGACCTGCACCTGCCGCCAGGATGATGTGCAGAAATATCTTTCCCGCGTCAGCGGCCCGCTGCTTGACCGCATTGATATCCAGATCGAGCTGCCGGCCGTCACCTTCTCGGAAATGAGCGGTCCCGGTGAGGGCGGTGAGCGCTCTTCGGCCATCCGCGCCCGTGTCAATGCCGCGCGCGCCATGGCGCGCCGCCGTGCCGAGGCGGCAGGCGAGGTGCATCTCTTCAGCAACGCCGCCATGAGCCCGACCGATATTCGCCGCTTCTGCCCCTTGGATGAGGGGGCCCGCGCGCTGCTGGCCGGCGCCTTTGACGAGCTTGGCCTCTCCGGCCGCGGCTATGACCGCGTTTTGCGCGTGGCGCGCACAATCGCTGACCTTGCCGGGGAAGAGAGGATCGGTGTGCCCCACCTGGCCGAGGCCATTCAGCTGCGCTCACTTGACCGCAAATATTGGAATCGCTGATCGCTGAAATTACGAAAAAAACTACTTTCGCCAACTTTCGGTTTTTCCTGTTTTTGGCAAAAATCGTGCAACTTGCACAAATCCCGCCCCACAAGGGTTTTCCACCGCCCTACCTGTTGAAAATGTGGAAAACCCGTCTCTGCGCAGTAACAACTGGCGAATTAGGAGTAGAAACCTAAAAAGTTTTCCACATTTTCAACACAAGAAGGTGTGGAAAACTTTTTTCAATTTTTTCATTTTTCTACATGCTGCCCCCTTGACAAGCCTTGCAGGCTCGCCAAGGGGGTATTTTTTGCGAATTTTGCCGGAAGGAGGGGAGCCCCCCCTTTTTTGTCATTCTGAACGAGCGCAGCGAGTAGCCACCATTTGCTGTCATCCTGAAGGAGCGCAGCGAGTAGCCACCACTTGCTGTCATCCTGAAGGAGCACAGCGACTGAAGGATCTTTCCGCGGAACGCGGAACCTCCTTGACTATGCTACTATCGGTTTCGCCTAATGGCGAAAAGATTCTTCGCTTACGCTCAGAATGACAGATAGAGAGGGCGGGATGCACAGAATGACAGATAGAGAAGGCAGGATGATAGAATGATTGCGGGCGGTGCGGCCATTCCTCGTAGGGGCCGACCTCCCGGGCGGCCCGCCTGCGGGAGGATGATATCCTCCCCTACGGTGGCGTGGGCAGGCATTTCTCGTAGGGAGCCTGTTCCGCCTCCCGTCCGGGCATGACCGCTCTCTTGCGGTCTATTCATACGATCCTACGCTCTTTTTGCTTTTTTCGTTATTTTGTACAAATAAATAGAATAAAATTTGTAACTTTTGCCATCTTGACACGGCGCGCCAAAAAAGGTATAATTATGTGTACCATAGAATGAAATGGAATATTTTTTTCACGAAAGGAAAACATGCATATGAAAAAGAAGATCTTATCCCTTCTTCTCGTGCTCTGCATGCTACTGCCGCTGGTGCCCACCATGGCGCTGCCGGTCCTTGCAGCAGACGGAGATAGCGCGCCTGCGGAGGCTGTTACCTATCAATATTCTGATGCCTTTGTCGATAACACCTGGCCCAAAACCGGCATCAAATACGATGCTAATTTGAGCAAGGAAGAAAACCTGGCTAATCTGAGGGCACCCGGTGTTTGGGTCATCACGCAGAACAACCCGATGTGGAAGGTTGGTCAGTATAATATGACTGACGGCAGCCTGGATCTCTTTGCCCGCGTGGCCTTCATGGCTGATACGACCTGGGGCGTAACCGAGGCCGCCTACCAAACGCTGGTGCAGGCGTACGTAAACGGTGCTGGCTCCGGTGGGAACATTTGGGGCGGCTACGCCCTGATGGGCCAGTCAAGGTACGATGGTATTACTTCCTCCGCACCGGACAACAATTGGGGCTCTATCCACGTGGCCATGCAGTTTACCGTGCCGCAGGACGGTCGCTATCTGCCCTCTATTGCCGCGCTGGAGGAAAAAGGCCGCCACTACGTTGCCTTGATGGTGAATAACGAAAAGGTATGGCCGGCAGGCGATAGCTGGTACTGCATTGAGCAGGGCACCAAGTCTACCGCCGGCATCAACGGCGCCATGGCTGCTGCCGGCGCGCTGGCGCTGCAGAAAGGCAACGTTGTTTCGCTGGTTTTCAAGCGCTCCGAATGGGGCGGCTCGTACCTCAAGCAGCTGCATATTACCCCGGCTATGACCTGGCTTGGTGATGGCGCGGTAGCCGTTTCGCTGGCCGCCAGCAACGGTGGTTCCATCTCCTATAAGGCCGGTGATACCGTCACCCTGCCCGATCTGCCCGCCTGCCTCGGTTGGGATGCCAACAACGATGGCCAGGTCGATTACCTGGAGGGCGCAACCTATACCGTAACCGACCAGGATGCCGTATTGACCGCCATCGAGCCGGGCAAGACCGTGTTCAAGAGTGGCAGCACGCACCCCACGTGGGATGGCAGTAATATCATCTTCCACGATAACTGGAGCATTGGTCATATCGAGAAGGCCACCGGCGTCTATGCGCCTGTTACATACCGTGATAGCGACTTCTTTTTGGTCATTAACAACCGCCCGTGGAACGGCACCGGCTTGGGCCTGTATCATAACCGTGCAAACTGCATCGTATTCTCCGGCAGTGGGGCTGATGGGAAATATACGCCCACCATTCGCTACACCGCACCCTATACCGGCACGGTATCCCTCTCTTACGATATGCTGAATGCCGTTCGTGAGGCAAGCCCCAGCTACCCTGCCGATATCATCAGCCAGGGCTATGCCATCTACATCAACGGTCAAAAGAAATGGCCGGCAGATGGGGATTGGTACTGGTACAATTCTGAAAAGACCTATGCCGTTAGCGAGAATGGCAGTGTAAACGTGCTGAATATCCTGAAAGAGGCAAGCGGCGGTAGCTTTGCCATTACTGCCTCGGTCACGGAAGGCGATATCATTGAATTCCGCACCATTCAGGGTAATGCATCGACCTACCACACCGAGCAGCAGCCTACGGTGACCTACACCTCGATTACGGCAGATCACTGGGGTGATGGCACAAGCACCTCGTTTGTTTCCGGGTTTGGCGGCTCCTTGTCGTTGGATACCACGGCGGATAGTGCCACGTACGGTAAGGCCATTCTTCCGGCGGGATGGAAGCTTGTTAGCCGAAAAACAAGCGGTTATAGCGATGCGGAGAAGTATATGGATACTCTCGTTGTTGATAAGGGTGCTGCCTTTACCGGTAGGGTGACCCCTGATACTTGGTTTGTAGAAAGTGGATATCCTTTTGGTAATAACTCATATCCTAATGGTGCTGGATACCCGGTAGTTGGCTGGTATGGCAAGGACAGAAATGACTGGTGGCTTGGTTCAGCCGAGATCGTTTCTAATGCTAACTATGCGGCAGGGTATCAGTATACGGCCACCGCAGAAGGATATGTAGACATTTCTATTGACAGATTGATTCAAAACTACAAATCGTCAGGCGCGAATGTATATGCAGCCGTTTTTGTTGACGGTGTGATGATTTGGCCGAACGTAGGCGGCTCTTACACCCAGAAGAACGATTGGTTCAGCCTGAAAGCAAACAGCGTAGCTGGTGATAGAAAGACAGTTGGTTCGTCGGGCGTACAGGAAGAATACGCGCACAAGCTTGGTGATACCAGCGGGCTTTCCGGTGTGTATGTAAAGGCTGGTGACAAGATCGAGCTGCTCTTCCAGAACGGTGGCGGCGGTAGTGGTACTTGGGCAGATATTACTATTACCGAGCACCCCTTCGCTACCAATCTTGTAAAGGCCGTGGTTGACGGCACGAGCAGACAGATCGTAGATATCGTTTATGCCGGGCAGGATGCTACTGCTCTTTATAGCCAGCTGGATACCTATGTCGGTTGGGACGTGGATGGTGACGGCAAGGCCGACCTGGCCAACGGCGGCACGATCAAGAATATGACCGAGACCACCTTTATCACCGCTATCCGCGCAGGTGCCTCTCGCTTTGACAAGAATCTGCCCTTCGTTTACGAAAACGCAACCATCGCCTATAATGAGTCCAATACCGATTGGAGCGTAGGTAAGGCAGACTGGAACGTAGATTTTACCGTGGATAAGGAGACCAAGCTGACCCTGGGCGCTGTTGTGACGAAGATGGAAATCCCGTATGGGAAAAACCCCATTCTTTACGATGGTGGAGATGGCTTGTATGACATAATGAATGGCGGCGGTATTTATAATGACCGCAAGTGGGTCATTCGTCAGCCCGTCTCGCAGAAGGCCGTTGGCGCCTTCTACACGGCCCCCTATTCTGGCGTGGTAGACCTGGATTATTCTAACATAAAAGGCTACTGGGAGCTGAACGCGAAGGATGCGCATTTCTTCGTTACGGTAGATGATACGAAGTATTACGCCTATTATAATACCACCGAAGATACCGAGGCCACCTTCATCTACGTGCAGGCGGATAAGCGCGCAGACCGAAAGATCACGCTGGGTACCGAGAGTGGTGTTACCGAGTATTACGCCTACACGGATACGAACGAGGACGGCACGCCCGATACGATGGAGCTGACCCCCGTAACTGAGGATACCCAGGGTGAAAAGAATGAGGTGTATCAGCAGGTCCATGCCGGTGTCTATCTCGCCATCGTGCATAACGGCGAAGTGATCTGGCCCTCGAACCGCGTTCCCTTCCTTTATAAGAGTGACGAACCGAACAGCTGCTTCAACCAGTCACAGGTGGATACCACGGCTCTGGCCAAGGCCCGCGCGTACGAGGCATTCCCCACCAACCTGCGCGTAGAAGCCGGTGATACGATCGCCTTTGTAGCAAACACGAAGCACGTGCTGAATAACATGGTCTACATGGACCCCGTGGTTACCTACACGCAGGTTTATGACAAGGCCGTGGCCCACGCCACCATCGACGTGAGCAGCAATTTCTCTGTGAATATCTATGCCGGCGAGAGCGATGCCCGCGCAAGCGAGTCCGGCGTTGTGGTTACCGGCCAGGTAGACAAGATCCTTGCTAAGGATATGGCAGATAAGATCACCTACCAGCCGTATCAGATCATCAACGGTCAGCGCATTGATTTCGCGCCCAAGACGATCACGCTTGCCGATATGCTGGCGCTTTACGCCACCAAGCCCGGCGCAGAGGCCAAGACGGCCGAGGCCCTGTACCACTACGGCTACGCCGCCGCCAACTATTTTGACGGTGACGAGCTGCCCGGCGAGACCGAGACCCTGCTTGCAAGCATCCAGCCCGACACCTCTGAGGAGGCCAAAAAGGTCGAGGCCTCGCTTGAGGAGGGTGTGGATCGCCTTTACAAGATCCTGGGTGCTACGCTGATGCTGGAGGATGAGCTGAAGATGGTCTTCCTCATTCAGACAGCAGATGGCTCTGCCTTTAGCACCGAGGGCCTGCAGCTGCTGGTTGCCGATGCAAACGGCTACCAGAAGGCGCTGGTAGGTGCCGATGCCTTTACCTCGCCCGATGTGGGCGGCAACGGCTCGCAGATGCTAGTTAGCTTCACGGTGCCGATATCCCAGTACCAGGAGAAGCAGTACGTCACCATCCTGAAGGACGGCGTCAAGGCCAGCGAAACGGTTGGCTACGGCGTACTGACCTACGTTGCCCGTCAGTATGAGGGTGGCGAGGGCGAAGCAGACAACCTGCTGCGCGCCATCGCCAACATCACCAGCCCGGCCTCTACCTTTGAGGCATAAGGAGGGAAAAGATCTATGAAATACCAAGCACCAAAGATGGAATTTGTCTCCTTCTGCGCAGAGGATATCTTAACGACCACCATCGGCGCAGGAGATAACTCCTTGAAGTTTGATATCTTTGAAACGCTGAACGTCTTCGACGATTGATCGAAAAAACCGCCAGCAGGGCTGCCATCCGGCAGCCCTGCTTTTTTGCGGGCCTTGCACGCCGCCCGGCCATGATCATCCTGCCCTCTTGCTCTTTCTACCTGTCATCCTGAGCGTGAGCGAAGGATCCTTCCAAGCGAAGCGAGGAATTTCTAAGCCCCCTATGGGGGAGGTGTCACGGTTTACCGTGAGGGAGAGGGCTCCACGTTTCGCCTAAAGGCGAAAAGATTCTTCGCTTACGCTCAGAATGACAGATAGAGAAGGCAGAATGATTAGGGGCGGTTCGCCATGCGGGAGGGGCAAGCCCCCTACGGTGGTGGGCGCCACCCCTTCGTAGGGGCCGACGTCCTCGGCGACCCGTTTTGCGGGAGGATATCATCCTCCCGCTGGGTGGCTTACCCGCCAATCTTCTACAGAATTTGCGTTTGCCATTGCATAAACGGCGCCTGTATGGTATAATAAAATAAATTTTTATTTTGCGTGTCACCTTTTTGGGGTGAGACAGTATTATTAGTGAAAGGACGTGCCATGGCAACGATGGAAATGTCTTTCCCGGCGCCTGCCTTTGGTGAGGCAGGGGGTATCCCCATGCCGGATCACGCGGCCGCGCCGCCGCCCCTGCCGATGACGGTGACCGATGCGGTGGTGCGCTACTATTCACCTATGGTCTGGCGTATCGCCCTGACCAAGACCCAATCCTCGCACGATGCGGATGATATCTTTCAAGAGGTGTTTTTGAAGCTGCTTTCAAACAAAAAGCCCTTTGAAAGCGAGGAGCACCGCAAGGCCTGGCTGATCCGGGTTACCATCAATTGCTGCAATTCGCATTTTGTGGCGCCCTGGCGCAAGAATATTGACTCGCTGAGTGATCTGCAGGTAGAGGACCTGGCTGCCGAGCCGGAGGATGAGACCCCGGATGTCTATGCCCAGGTGCTAAAGCTGCCGCAGCCCATGCGCGAGGTGGTGCTTTTGTTCTACTATGAGGAGATGTCTGTGCGCGAGATCGCACAGACGCTGGGCATAACCGAGGCAAACGTAAAAAAAAGGCTCTCAAGAGCCAGGCAAAAGCTGCGCCTGGAGATCGAGGAGGAGCCATAAAGGAGCTTTTATTTCATGAACGAGCGAGAGCTGCGGAAAGCGCTTGGCCACGTACAGCCGAGCGAGGAGCTGATCCGCAAGACCCTGAACAGAATAGAGGAAAAGAGAAGGGAAGAGCGCCCGGTCTACCGGGTGCCTGCCTACGGCTTTACCCGCCGCCTGGCCGGGGCAATGTGTGCCCTGGTGCTGCTGGTCGGCCTTGGTATTGCCGGGCTACAGGGCAACCCTGATCTGCTACCGCACGCGGTGCGCGAGGGGGATCCTACCGTTGTGCAGCAGCCGGTGTCGGAGGTCGTGCCCGGTACGGGCGCGTGGGAAGCAACCATGGCTGCGCTGGTGGCCGAAGCAGAGAGTAGCGCTGATGCCTACGCCGTTGCGCGTGGCTTTTTGGAGGGGTGCTACTTTGCCGAGGTGAGCGAGGCTGAGGCGGCAGCGGGCGTGCTGTATCGCTGTGTGCTGGCCGTTCGGGTAGACGAGATCACCGCACAGACCGCCGCCTTAACCGAGGGCGTTCAGCTACAGGTAGAATACCTGCTTTACGGTGAGGAGGCGCTGCAGGCGCTTTTGAATACGGTTGCTTCACCGGCCGGCCTTTGGCTCGTACCCGGCGAGGCGGGCATCTGGCAGATGAAGGATCTTCTTCCTTTATAATATAATAAGGCATACGTCCCCGGCCGCAGCGGTTTCTCTCCCTTACCGCGCGGCCGGTTTTTTGTTTTTTTCAAAAAAATAAAAATTTTTTCAAAAAACCTGTCACCTTTTATATCTCTTTTTGTATTAGAGGTGTAAGAGGTCAACAGGGCGGGAAAAAAACCGCTATCGACCACAAAACAAAAATTCAGAAAGAAAAGGAAAACACGACGATGAAAAAGATTCTTGCACTCCTGCTGGCAGCCATTATGCTGCTCTCCGTTGTTGCCTGCGCTCCTGCCGACAACACCACCACCCCCGGCGGCGATGAGACTCCCGGTGACGAGACCCCCGGCGGCGACGAGACCCCCGGTGGCGACGAGACCCCCGGTGGCGATGAGACCCCCGGCGGCGAAGAAGAGCCCGAAGGCCCTGTGGTAGAGTACTTCTTTGCTACGGCTGACGGCAACGGCAACTACATCCCCACCCCCACCGCCACCGCCAC
>JAZQVK010000091.1:0-7351 GCA_045631765.1 Eubacteriales bacterium | reverse complement strand
TCCCGTGCTTCGGCGCGGGAGCCTTTTTTTGCAATGCGACATTTGCGCCTTGCTTTTTGCAAGCAGATATGCTATACTTGTTTTACATAGCACGCTATCATATAAGAGAGGTATCAATATGGAAAAGCTTGGTGCATTGGTAGAAGAGATCGCCTACGAGGGGCAGCCCTCGTCGGTCTATTTTGGGCTGCCGCTTTATGAAAAGGTCGATCTGCAAGCCATGATCGAGGAAGCGTATGAGAGGGGCAAGCGCGAGCTGATCCTGCCGCGCGGTGCCTATCGCCTGAAGCCAAACGGCGCGCACATTCGCCTGTGTAATATGAAGGATTTCCGCCTGGACGGTAACGGCTCCGTTCTGCTATACGACGATATGCACTACACGGGTATGCATATCTCAAATTGCTATAACGTCACGGTAGAGAATTTCTCGACTGACTACGAGCCCTTTGGCTTTACGCAATGTAAGATCGTTGCCATCGACCCGAATGGTACCTATATCGACGCCTACGTGGCGGATGGGTATATGAACGATTTTAGCGGTGGGCCGCATCATTGCCCGGTGTTCCAAAGTAGCTTTTATAGCGGTACCACCCGCCGTATCATGCATCTGCGCCCCTTCTCGATCCGGCCCGATAACGTGGAGCAGTTGGGCGAACGCCTGATCCGCGTACATTCGCCACTATCCAAGGATCACCGCACCCTGCTGTCCGTGGGGGATTACTTTACCGCCACGTTGCGCTTTGTCATGGCGCCGGCTCTCGCGCTGAACGGCTGCGGCGGCGTGCATATCCGCAATTTCACGGTCTGGTCTGGCCTGGTTGGCGTTGCTGAGGCAGGCAGCGAGGAAAAGAACTATTATGACGGGTTCTGTGTTGTCCCCGGCCCCCGTCCACTTGGCGCGACCGAGGAACGCCTCGTTTCCACCGTAGCGGATGCTGCGCATATGCCCAACAACCGCATTGGCCCTACCATGGAAAATGGTGTCTATCATAGCATGGGGGATGACGGTGTCAACTTTTACGGCCATTTCTGCCGTGTGGCAGAGGTCATTTCGCCCACCGAGCTGATCACCGCCGAGCGCGTGACGCTCGGCCACCGTGAGGATGACTCCCTGCGCTTTTATACGCAATCTACGCACCTGATCGGCTCGGCCAAGGTGCTCTCCTGTGAGCCGGTGGAGGAATATACGCCCAAGCTTGACCTTTCCAAGGCGCTGGGTGCGGTCAACTTCCGTGCGACCTGCTTCTTCCGTGTACAGCTGAAAACGCCGGTTACACTGACCGAAGGTGATTGGTTCTTCAACGAAAACCGCGTTGGCTCCGGCCTCGTTCTGCGCAATAATCGCTATTTTAATCTCCGCCCGCGCGGTGCCCTCATCAAGGCCAGCGATGGCTTGATCGAAAACTGCGTTTTTGAGGAATTGGGGCTTCCCGGCGTGCAGATCCGGCCTGAGCTGCACTGGGCAGAGGCCGGCTGTTCGCATCGCGTTACCGTTCGCAATAATCTGTTCATTCGCTGCGGCAGCACCAGAACGGCGGCTCTGACGGTCGAGGGGCACGCCGCGCTCGATCAGCGTGACATCGTGATTGAGAATAACGAATTTATCGACTCGCCCGGCAGCGACCTGTGGCTTACCTCTGCCTTGGGCGTGACCGTGCGTGGCAACCGGTTTTCGCTTGGTAACGGCGGCACGGCAGGGCACCCCTGCGTGCGACTTGGCGTGGTAGAGAATATCACGTTTGAAAACAACCGATTTGGTTGTCGCGGCAGGGTAGCGGTAGCGGCAGGGGAACGCGCCACGGGTGTGGTGGGGGCAGAGCCCGGGCTTCTTTCCGTCGCTTCCGAATCGCTTACCACCGAGCAGCAAGGCGTTGGCGGCTGGCATTTTGGCTATTCGCCTATCGGCGCGCAGGACTATTTTGATTACCCCGAATACCGTCACGAGACCAAAACGGCAGACGGCTGGCACGCGCCGGAGGGGGATGAGACCTGCGGCTGTATTCTCCGCCTGTGGGATGACGTGTATATGCGCCCGGGCGAGGAGTGCGATGCGGTCAAGACTTACGTTTGCCCCGAGGACGGCCGTATTCTTCTTGGCGCGACCGGCGACCTGATTCCCGGTGAGCCGAGCGCGGACGGTGTACGCCTTTCGGTCTTCCACGAAAAAACGCTGGTTTGGGAAAAGGAGATGTGTGCCGGCAGCCTTGCCACCTTCCCGCCGGTCGCATTGAACGTGCGCGCAGGGGATTGTATCCACTTCCGCGTCAACAAGAGAGGAAACGCCGAGGGTGACGGCACCGACTGGGATCCTACCGTTCTTTACCTTTGATCACAGGAGACTATATGAACTTAAAAAAGCATGAAATGGTGATCGTCGCCTTAACAGCTTGTCTTTGTGTGGCCTCACTGATCCTTGCGGTGTGGAGTAAGATATTCTATTTGCCTCTTGTCTTGTTTGTGTTGTCATTTTGGATGGTGTTGGAATATCAAAAGGCACACATCCCGACGAAAACAGTCTTTCTTCGACAAAGCAGTATAAGAACAATAAAAGTTTTTTTTGAGCATTATATAGGCCTTGAAAAATATAAAAAGCTTGTCTGGCGCCTATGCATCATCTTTTTTGCTCTTGGGTTCTTTGCGTTTTTTATTGGCATTTTTGCTCTTGTCCTTGGTTCGGGATAACGCAAATATGACCTTTTGGGTGAACCTGTCTTGTAGGAACAGGCTGTCATTACGCGGTAGAGAGGACCTTGGTCCTCCGAAAAATATCCTTCTCTAATAAGTTGGTATGGTTTCATGGCCGTTCTCCCTTGTTTTTTTGCCTTTTCTGCTTTTTGGCGATCCCGAAAATGCGAATAACCCTCTTGAAAAATGCTTGCACTTGTGATATGATAAAGAAAAAAGTGGGGGTAGCGCTATGATCAATCCTAACAACAATCCCAACCTTCGTATGGTATCCCACCAGGGCTTTTCCGTAACCGATCAGTGGCTTGGCAACTCGCGCGTTTCTTCTTATATCGGCTCTGCCGAGCAGGGCTTCAAATGGGCAGAAACCGACATTAAATTTACGGCAGATAACGTTCCCGTCTGCTGCCACGATTTTGAATTTACCGATAGCCACGACGGCAAGACGCGCATTGTCATTGGCGAGCACACCTTGGCAGAGCTTAAGACCTATGGCTACTACGGTGAGGTGATCGCCACCTTTGACGAGGTTGTGTACACCTGCAAGACGCATGGTCTTGGTCTTTATATCGACCACCTTGACCCGTGGGATGACGAGCGCTGGAGCACCATTTTTTCGGTCGTGCTGAAATACAAAATGGAGAAAAACGTTGCTTGGCTGACGAACAAGGCCCCCGTAGTGGAGCGTGTGCTGGCGTGGGATCCGACGGCTGAAATTTCTCTCGTAACGGCCGAGCAGGATCTTTCTCCGATCATTGCCATGGCAGAGAAGTACCAGACCGATCTGAATACGATCACCATCAATACCATCTACACCAAGCACCCGGTCGAGGAGATCATTGCGCTGAATCAGCGCCTGCCGCGCGGCGTGCGGCTGGAGGTATGGATCATTGACGAGCCTGAGGTTATGCGCGCCTACCTGCCCTACGTCTCCGGCTTTACGACCAACACCATTTCCCCAAAAGATCTATAAGCAAAAAAAGAGTCGCTGCGTTCAAGCAGCGGCTCTTTGCTTTTTTTGTGAGCAAAAAAAATGCGAGATCTTCGTTTTTTGTCTTGCGAATATGGGAAAAATCTGCTATAATGTATACTGTACGAAATTTTTCGAAAATCAGAAAAGATGATAAAACGGAGAAAAGCAATGCGAAGCACCAAAATTGTATGCACCCTTGGCCCCGCCTGTGCCACGCAGGAAAAAATGGAAGAAATGCTGCGCGCCGGCATGAACGTGGCGCGTATGAACTTTTCGCACGGCGACCATGCCATGCATATAGAAAACCTGACCAATTTTCGCCGCGCGCGCGAGGCGCTTGGTGTTCCCGCTGCCGTGCTGCTTGATACGCGCGGGCCGGAGATCCGCACCCTGCCAATGGAACAGGAGATTCCCGTCTCGGCGGGCGAGGAGATCATTTTGGCACCCGAAACGGCAGAGCTTTTGCCCCATATGGTAGCCATCACCTATCCGCGCCTGGCTGCCTGTGTGCGCCCCGGCAACCGCGTGCTGATCGACGATGGTAAAATTGCCCTGCGCGTAGAGCGCTGCGAGGGGGCTCTTGTGCATACCGTGGTAGAAAACGGGGGTACCATTCTCGGCTACAAGGGGATCAACCTGCCCGGCGTGGCGGTCGATTTGCCCTTTCTTTCGGATAAGGACAAGGCAGACCTGCGTTTTGCCGCCGAGCATGGCGTTGATTATATTGCCGCTTCCTTCACCCGCACGGCGCAGGATCTGCGCCAGATGCGCGCGTATCTGGACGTGATCGGGGCAGAGGATATTCGTATCATCGCTAAGATCGAAAACCGGCAGGGAATTGCCAATTTTGATGAGATCCTTGAAGAGGCCGACGGCATTATGGTTGCCCGTGGTGATATGGGCGTAGAGGTAGATTACGAGCGCCTGCCGGGCATTCAAAAGAATATGATCACCCGTTGCCGCCTGGCCGGCAAGCCGACCATCACGGCCACTCAAATGCTGGATTCTATGATCGTAAACCCCCGCCCCACCAGGGCAGAGGTGTCCGACGTGGCCAATGCCGTGTTTGACGGTACCTCAGCCGTTATGCTGTCGGCAGAGACGGCTGCCGGGAAATATCCTGTGGAATCAATAGAAGTGATGGCCAAGATCGTCACCCGTGCCGAGCAGGATATGCCGGAGGGGCTGCTGGATACCGTGCGTGACCGCAGCGATGTTAGCGTGGCGCTTTGCGATGCGGCCTGTACCACGGCGCGTGACCTGGGGGCCGTGGCGCTGCTGGCCGTTACCCGTGGCGGTGTGACCGCGCGGGATATGTCAGCCTTCCGCCCACGCATTCCGATCTTAGCGCTGACGCCGGAGGAAAAGACCTACCAGCAGCTGGCGCTTTCGCACGGCGTGGTACCGCTGCGCACCCAGCTGCAAAACGATTCAGACGAGCTGTTTGCGCACGTGATGCAGGTGGCGCTGGAAAGCGGCTACGTCAAGCATGGTGACCGTGTGGTCATTACTGCCGGCCTGCCGATCGGCGAAAGCGGCAGCACCAACGTCATCAAGGTGCAAACGGTAGAATAACGCACTTAATTTTTGGCAGACATAGGAGAAGGCATATGATCGAGGAACGCTTTTCGCGTACCGCTATGCTGATTGGTGAAGAGGCGCTTCGCGCGCTACAGCACAGCAGTGTGTTACTTTTTGGCCTGGGCGGCGTGGGCGGCTACGCGTGCGAGGCGCTGGCGCGCGCAGGCGTTGGCGAGCTGCACCTGGTGGATTTTGATACCGTCAGTGTCAGCAATATCAACCGCCAGATCCTGGCGGATGAGACCACCGTTGGGCGCCCGAAGGCCGCCGTGGCAGCGGAACGGGTTGCCCGCATCTCGCCGGCAACGCGGGTACAGGTGATCGACCGCTTCGTGGACGAAACGAACGTAGAAGAGATCATCCTGGCGGCAAGGCCGCAGTATATCATTGATGCCATTGATACCGTAGACAGCAAGCTGGCCATTCTGCGCGTGGCGCAGGCACACGGTATACCGGTGATCTCCTGCATGGGCACCGGGAACAAGCTGTACCCGGAGAAGCTGCAGATCAGCGATATCAGCAAAACGCATACCTGCCCCTTGGCACGCGCGGTGCGTGCCCGGCTGCGCCGCGAGGGGATCAACCATGCCGAGGTGATGTGGTCAAGCGAGCCGCCGCATAAGCCCTGCACGCCGGTAGAGGAGGGCGGCCGTGTCATCCCGGCATCCATCTCCTTTGTACCGGCCGCTGCCGGGCTGATACTGGCCGGGCACGTGATCCGCAAGCTGGCCTGGCTGGAATAACCGTAGAAAAAACAAGGCAGAAGGAGGAACGCTATGGACAAAGCAAAGCTGTGGGCATATATGCTGCTGGCGCTTCTTTGCGTGGCGGTGTCGCTTGTTCTGCTTCTTGTTTTTTATCATACCCCCGCCATACCGCCAGACCTGGCCGGCTATGATTACTTTGCCATTACCACCCCGACGGGCGAAGAGCACGTGTTTGCCAAGGGCGAGGAGAGCTTTGCCGTGGCTGCTGTCGCCTTTGGGCAGGCCACGCCCGTGGCGCTGCCTGATTCACTGGGGGAGGCGCTGTTTTTGACGGCGGATTGGATCCGTGGCGGGCGTTCGCATACCTATCGCCTATATCTTTCGCCCCTTGATCTGACAGGCTACGCGGTCGACGAGCGCGAGAATGCCTATCTCTTACCGCGCCAGCGCGTGCTTTTTTTGCTACAGCAGGATTATTCCTCAGCGCTGCTGGTGGGACAGGATCCTCCCATGCTGACGGTGGGGCAGAGGAGCATTCCGTTTGCGCTCTGCCAATGGACGTATACGCTTGAGGGCGGTGCGGTGCTTTCCTCAGGGGAATATCGCAATACCGAGGGCGGCACCTATCCGATTGATGCGGCAGTCTTTACGCCGCAATTTTCTAAAGCGCCAAACAGCACGATTTATACCATTTATTTGGGGGCAGATGAGGTTTTTAGCGGTGAAGCGCTGCCTGACCTTGCCTCTCTTCCCGCAGGGGATTACCAGCTGGTGCTGGTGGCCGAATGGCAAGAGGAAGCGGTGCGCATCCGTGCCGGCTATTCCTTGCTGTTCAGTCTGTAATCAGGAGCGGAGAGCCTCGTCTCTCCGTTCTTTTTTTACGCTTTTCAACTGCTCACACCTTGACTTCATGCCCTTGCTGTGCTATAATATATTTTGTAGAATTTTGCAAAGAGGCAGGAGGGCGTGATGAAGAAGAACGGCATACATCCGGCTTTGTTTCGCCCGCTCGATCTGCTGCCCATACTGGCCGTGTTGCTGCTGGCCTTGGCGCTGCTGCTTCTTCCGTTTCTTTCGGGGAGCGGGAAAACGCTTGCCGTTGTTACCGCATCGGGCACGGTCACGTATCCGCTATCGGCTGATAAAAGCTTTACGCTATGTGAAAACGGTTATACGCTAACCGTGGTGATCGCGGATGGTGCTGCCCGCGTGGCAGAGACAAATTGTCCAGAGGCCATCTGCCGGCGCACCGGGGCCATTTCCCGGGTGGGGGAAAGTATTCTTTGCAGCCGCGCCGGCGTGCTTTTGCGCGTAGAGGGGGAAGGGGGGTACGATGCCGTTGCCGGTTAACCGTCGCCCTGTGCGCCGCCTGGCTTATTCTGCCATGCTGCTGGCGCTTGCCCTG
>JAZQVK010000090.1:0-2959 GCA_045631765.1 Eubacteriales bacterium | reverse complement strand
CAATATCGGGCGCCGAGCCGTGAATGGGCTCGTACAGGCCGCGCGTGGTGTTACCAAGCGAGGCAGAGGGCAGCATGCCGATCGAGCCGGTGATCTGCGAGGCCTCATCCGACAGGATGTCGCCAAACATATTCGAGGTAACGATCACGTCAAACTGCGCCGGGTTACGCACCAGCTGCATGGCGGCGTTGTCGACCAGCATATCAAGGCACTCCACGTCCGGATAGCTCTCTGCCATCTCATGCACGATCTTGCGCCACAGGCGCGAGGTATCCAGCACGTTTGCCTTGTCGATGCTGGTCAGCTTTTTGTTCCGTTTGCGGGCGGTCTCAAAGGCCACCTTGGCAATACGCTCGATCTCCATACGGCTGTAGCATTCGGTATCGTAGGCCTCTTCACCGTATTTGCCCTCGCGCATGCCGCGTTCGCCAAAATAGATGCCGCCGGTCAGCTCACGCACGATCATAATATCAAAGCCGTTTGCCACGATATCCTCGCGCAGCGGGCAATCCCCCTTCAGCGCGGGGTACAGCTTAGCCGGGCGCAGGTTGGTAAACAGCTCCATAGCTGCGCGAATGCCAAGCAGCGCCTTTTCCGGGCGCATGTTGCCGGGCAGGGTATCCCACTTGGGGCCACCCACGGCGCCAAGCAGCACGCTGTCGCTTGCAAGGCAGCCCTGCACCGTCTCCTCAGGCAGCGGAACGCCGTAGGCATCCAGCGCCGCACCGCCGATCAGGTACGGGGTAAATTCAAACGTGTGGCCGTATTTCTCGGCAATGGCCTCTAACACCCTGACAGCGCTGTCTACGATCTCCGGGCCGATGCCATCGCCTCTTAATAAACCGATCTTGTAAGTCATAATCGTGTCCTTTAGCGGATATCGCCGCGGCGGATGGATTCTACCAGACCGCCGTTTTCGATAATTTTTTGAATAAAAGCAGGGAAGGGCTGGGTCTTATACTGCTTGCCTGCCGTGCGGTCGTACAGGATGCCGGCATCCAGGTCTGCCTCTACCACGTTGCCGTTTTCAATCGCCTCGGCCGCCTCCGGGCATTCCAAGATTGCCAGGCCGATGTTGATGGCATTGCGGTAGAAGATGCGCGCAAAGCTCTTGGCAATGACCAGAGAAATGCCGCTTTCCTTAATGGCAATAGGCGCGTGCTCGCGCGAGGAGCCGCAGCCAAAGTTGTTGCCCGCTACCATAATGTCACCGGGCTGCACCTTCTTTACAAAGTCGCGGTCCAGGTCCTCCATGCAGTGCGAGGCAAGCTCCTTTTTATCAATGGTGTTGAGATATCTGGCAGGAATGATGACGTCGGTATCCACGTTGTCACCGTATTTGATGACGTTGCCTGTAAATTTCATATCCAAATCACTCCTTTCCGATCTCGTTCGGGTCTGCAATACGGCCGGCAATGGCGCTGGCAGCGGCTACGGCCGGGCTGGCAAGGTAGACCTCGCTCGTCACGTCGCCCATGCGGCCGATAAAGTTGCGGTTGGTGGTGGCCACGGCACGCTCACCGGCGGCCAGAATACCCATATAGCCGCCAAGGCAGGGGCCACAGGTAGGTGTGGAGACCACGCAGCCAGCCTCGATAAAGATCTTCAGCAGGCCGTTTTCCATCGCGCGCAGGTAAATATCCTGCGTGGCGGGGATAATGATGGCGCGCACGTTTTTCGCCACCTTATGCCCCTTGATGATCATGGCGGCCTCATAGAGATCCTTGTAGTGGCCGTTGGTGCAGGAGCCAATCACCACCTGGTCGATCTTTACGTCGCCAATCTCGTCAAAGGTGCGGGTGTTTTCCGGCAGGTGCGGGAAGGCAACCGTCGAGCGGATTTCGGAAAGATCGATCTCATAGGTCTCCTCGTACACGGCATCCGGGTCGGCCTGATAGCGCTTGATCTCGCGGTCAGAGCGCTCCTTGACGTAATTCACCGTTTCCTCATCCACCTCAAAAATGCCGTTCTTGGCACCGGCCTCAATGGCCATGTTGCAGATGGTAAGGCGGTCGTAGATCGAAAGGGCGGCAACGCCCTCGCCAACAAACTCCATCGAGCGGTAAAGCGCACCGTCTACGCCGATCTTGCCAATGATGTGTAAGATCACGTCCTTGCCGGAAACGTAGCGGTTCAGCTTGCCCTTCAGCACGAATTTAATAGCGCCCGGCACCTTGAACCAGGCCATGCCCGTGGCCATGCCGCAGGCCATATCGGTAGAGCCAACGCCGGTAGAGAAGGCACCCAGCGCACCGTAGGTGCAGGTGTGCGAATCGGCACCGATCACCACGTCGCCCGGCACCACCAGACCCTTTTCGGGCAAGAGGGCATGCTCGATGCCCATGCGGCCAACGTCGTAGAAGTGGGTGATCTCCTTGGCTTCGCAGAAGTCGCGGCACATCTTGCATTGCACGGCCGCCTTGATATCCTTGTTCGGGGCAAAATGGTCCATAACCATGGTCACACGGTCACGGTCATAAACCTCCTTCGCGCCGATACGCTCAAATTCGCGGATCGCCACGGGCGAGGTAATATCGTTGCCCAGCACGCGGTCAAGATCCACCAGGATCAGCTGCCCTGCCTCGACCCTTTCAAGTCCTGCGTGTGCCGCAAGGATCTTTTGTGTCATCGTCATTCCCATGGAATCATTCCTCTTTTCCCAAAATTATACCTCAAGCGAGCGCAGGAAATCAATGCAGCGCTTCACTTCTTCGGGACCCGTGGGATCAAGCCCTTCGGACTCGACCACCATCAAAATGTTATTTGCAAGTGCCCAGTCGCGCACCGCCTTAACAGGTGCCATACCGCTGCCAAGCGATTTTCCCTTAACATCATTGTGCGCAGTAGCATAATCACGCGTGCCCTCGGTGGGGATGTCACCATCCTTGAGGTGGATCACGCGAATGCGATCCTTATGTGCCTCCAAGTATGGAACGGGGTCGATCCCCGCGTTGAAAAG
>JAZQVK010000089.1:0-15598 GCA_045631765.1 Eubacteriales bacterium | reverse complement strand
TATCCAGCGCATCGCTGGCGTTGGAGATCAGCTCGCGCAGAAAGATCTCCTTATGGGTATAGATCGAATTGATCATCATGTCGAGCAGCTTTTTCGACTCGGTTTTGAACTGTTTCTTTGCCATGGTTATTGCCTCGTCCTTTCGTTTTAGCACTCGCTTTGTCAGAGTGCTAATTTAGTATAGCAATATTTTCCCCGCTTGTCAAGAGATTATATAAAAATTAAAAAATTCGACATAAAAAACCGGCCGCTCTCTCACGGCCGGGCTAATGATGGATTTACTTTGCCTGATGCTTACGGTGGCGGCGCATAGCATAGGTGACAAACACGCTGATGGCAACCAGCAGCAGGCAGGAGACCAAGCTAAGCACCAGCTCGGTACGGGCAGCCGTTTCCAAAAAGCCGCGCTGGAAGGAGCCGGATACCGCGCCGATGACCAAGCAGATCACAAGACAGGCAACGAACAGCAAAAATGCCAAGTTGGCGCAAAACGCCCGAACTGAAAAACCGCGCATCATCATGGCTCCTTTCCTTTGATGCTTTTATTTTACACCAAAAGTATGAACCAGATGTGAACAAACAGTCAGTTTGTGAAGATAATATGGATTTTCGTATGTCATTTTTTCACCTATTGTTCACAATTACGACAAAAAAGGCAATTAAGCACCCTGCCGCCTGGCCATACGGCGCCAGTTGACCAGACCATAGATATCATTGATGAAAAACATAACAAAGCAGATCACCATAGGGATATAAGAGGGGTCAACCACCGAGGCAAGCAGCCACAGCAGGATCAGCACCACATCGTTTACCGCATAGGCCAGCGCGTAATAGGGGCTGCGCAGAAAGGTGAGCGCCGAGGCAAGAAAGCTGGTGGTAACCGAGACCGTGCTGACAAGCAGCCTGGCATTACCCAGCGCGCCAAGGATGAAATAAAAGGCTGCGGTAACGGCGGCCGTGGCGGCAGAAAGGAGCAGCCAATGCCGCCCGGAAAGGCGGCGAACAGCCACCTCTGCCGTCTCACCGTAGGGATGGCGCAGCCAGGAGATCACAGCGCAAACGGCCATGGGCGAGGTCATGCCGAGGTAGGTGATCATTTCCCCATAATAGTGCTGCCAAAAGGAAACGATGCCGTACAGCACCGCAAAGACCACCGTCAGCACCTGGCCAAGCACGTAGCCCTTGGCCACGAAGATCAGAGCGGTGACCCCCACGAGCGAGGCCAGCACCGAAAGCAGATCTGCCCCAGGTGAGAGCAGCGAGGAGATGCCCACACCAAGCAGAGAAAACAGCCAAAGCCCCCATTCAAAGCGCGTAAGGCCAGAAAACGGATTATGCCATTTGATATTCATAAAGCCCTCTCATAACAAAAAACAGCACCCGCTGCGCATCTTCTAAGACCTAACGATGCACAAACGAATGCAAGCATTCTCTACCCGGTGGCAGATATTTGCTAAATTATACCACATCTCGGCAAAAAAGTCAATTGACTTTTACAAAAAGCTGCTATATAATAAAGAAAAAACGCACGAGGTGCCGCTATGGATATCAAGCAGTTATTTGCCGATAAGGAAGATATCAATATCGTGTTCTTAGGTGGCTCGATCACCGAGGGCGCACACGCGACAAAAAAGGAGCTGTGCTACGCCGGTCTGACGAGCACGTGGCTTACCGAGCAGCTTGGGGGCGCCGGGCGCGTTCACTGCTATAACAAGGGCGTAGGCGGTACCGATTCGCAATACGGGCTGTTTCGCCTGGCACGTGACGTGATCAGCAAGAAGCCGGATCTGGTGTTTCTTGAATACGCCGTCAACGACGGCGGCCGCGATATGCGCCTGTATATGGAAAGCATCGTGCGCAGCCTGCGGGAAAGCTGCGACCCGTATATCGTGTTTCTCTACACCACAAACGAGGGCTACACCACCGATACGCACTACCACGCCGAACTGGCTGCCCACTATGGGATCCCCGAGATCAGCCTCAAGGACGCCCTGAAGCGTGCGCTTGACGGGAAAAATCCGCATGAATGCGGCTACTTTACAGATGCCGTTCACCCGGCCAACCCCGGCCACGAGGTCTACTTTCACGAAATGGTGCGCTGCCTCTCCTGCCCGGACTATTATAAAAAGGCAGAAAAGCGCCCACCCCTGATCGCCGGCAGCGGTGCCGTGCGCACGGAATTTATCTCCTCTGCCAGTGAGCGGGTGACCCGCGTGGGCGAATGGGAGACCAATACCGAAAGCCCGGAGCGGCCGTGGGCAAAGAGCACCGCGATCGGCAACCGTCTCCGCTTCTCGTTTGAGGGAACCATTCTCGGCATCGAGCACGGCCTGCACGCCGATAGCTGCATGTACGAGGTGTGGATCGACGGCAGTCTGACGAAAACCATGCACCCTGTATACGGCGACATGGTCTCCAACCAGCTGGTGCATGATTTTGCCACGATTGACCTGCCTCACGGCCGGCACGAGGTTGAGATCGTAACCGTGCCCAGCACCAACGAGCGCTACACCGGCAGCCAGACGATGATCTACAATTTCATCGTAGGTGACCGCGCGTAATGCAAAAGCACACCGCCTCGTAGGCGGTGTGCTTTTGTTATGCGTTTACTGCGTCTACAAAGCGCAGGAAGGCTGCTCTGCCCTCCTCGGTGCACTTGAAGACACCGGCATCCTCCAGCACGTGGGTGAAGGTGATACCGATCTCCTTTTTTAGAATATCGCGCACGTTGCCGGCATTGAAGCTGTACTGATTGCGGAAGGCCTCGTACCACGCCTTGTGCTTTTCGATGCTGGGCGTGTCGGCAAAATCGCGGCCGGCAAGAATCGCATCTGCCATCTGCTCAATCTCTGCCTTCAGGCGGGAGGGGAGCACGGCAAGACCCATGACCTCGATCAGACCGATGTTCTCCTTCTTGATGTTATGGTAAGCGGCATGCGGGTGGAAGACACCAAGCGGATGCTCCTCGGTGGTGATGTTGTTACGCAGCACCAGATCCAGCTCAAACTTACCGTCGCGGCAGCGCGCGATGGGCGTGATGGTGTTATGCGGCTCACCATCCGTCTCTGCAAAGACGAAGGCGGCCGGGTCAGAATAGGCGCGCCATGCGTGCAGGATCTTATCGGCCAGCGCTACCAGGCGCTCCTTTTCGGTGCCGCGCAGGCGGATGACCGACATCGGCCAGCGAACGATGCCCGCCTCTACGTCGGTAAAGCCCTCAAACGTGAGCATCTTCTCAAACGGGGCCTTGGCCATGGCAAAGGTGTAGCGGCCGCCCTGCATATGGTCGTGCGCGAGGATAGAGCCGCCCACGATGGGCAGATCGGCATTCGAGCCGATGAAATAATGCGGGAACTGCTCAACAAAGTTGAGAAGCTTGGCAAAGCTGCTGCGGTCGATCTTCATCGGCGTGTGGGCGCCGCTGAGGGCGATGCAGTGCTCGTTATAATATACGTAAGGAGAATACTGGAGATACCAATCCGAGCCGGCCATCTTAAAGGGGATCATGCGCAGGTTCTGACGTGCGGGATGGCGCACGTTGCCGGCGTAGCCCTCATTCTCATGGCAGAGCAGGCACTTCGGGTAGCCGCTTTGCGGCATGAGCTTGGCGGCGGCAATGGCCTTGGGGTCCTTTTCCGGCTTGGAAAGGTTGATGGTAATATCAATCTCACCGTACTCGCTCGGTGCCGTCCACTTCAGGTCCTTGGCTACGCGATAGGTACGGATGTAGTCGCAGTCGCGGCTGAGCTTGTAGAAATAGTTGGTCGCTTTTTCCGGGCTCTCGCGATACAGCTCGCGGAAGCGGCCGATCACCTCGCTCGGGCGGGGGGTGAGAAGACCCATGATCGCCGTATCGAACAGGTCACGGTAGACAACGCTGTCCTCCTCGATCAGGCCGGCCTTGACGGCGTAATCGTTGATCCTCTTCAGAATGTCCTCCAGCGCTGCCGGTTCAGCATCCACGTCCTCGTATTCGGAAAGATGCAGGGCGGCTAACAGCTGGTTGGTGGCGAAGGCGCGATCCTCAGTCTCGATCAGACCGGTACCGATCGCATAATCCACCAGCTGGCGAATGGTCTTGTTCATATTCTCCATTGTATTCTCTTCCTTCTACTGCAAATGATACTACTATTATAGCATGTCTTTTCCAGAATGTCAAAGAAAAGTGAAAAATTTGTCAAAATTGAAAGGCCTCGATTTCCGCCGGGGTGGGGATAGCGGCGGCAGCACCGTGGCGCGTTACGGCTACGGCCGAGGCGCGGGAGGCAAGCTCCATCGCCTGCCCTACCGCTATACCGTCGCTCACGGCGGCCAAGAAGTAACCGGTAAAGGTATCCCCGGCGCCGGTGGTATCCACCGCCTGCACAGTATAGGCTTTTTGTGAAAAATCGCCCTCCCTGCCGCTATACAGTGAGCCTTGGCTGCCAAGCGTAAGCAGCACGTTGGCATGCGGGTAGCGTGCGCGCAGGGCACGCAGGGCGGCTGCCGGCTCCTCTTCCCCGCTCATGGCGGCAGCCTCTACCTCATTGAGGATAAGATAGTCGATTGCCTCGGTCGGCAGGGCGAGCAGGCTCTCATCAAAGGGCGATGGATTCAGCGCTACGCGCATACCGCGCGCATGCGCCTCCCGCACGAGAAAATCAATACCGTTGATCTCGTTTTGGAGCAGCAAAATATCTCCCGCGGCAAAGTGCGAAAGCGTTTCACGGATGTCCTCCTCCGTCTGCGCGCGGTTCGCGCCGCCAAACAGCAGAATACAGTTCTGCCCCGCAGGCACCACCTGAATGATAGCGCGGCCGGTAGGGGTATCCACCCGGCGCACGAAGCGGCAATCAACACCGGCAGCGGTCAAAAAATCGGTCAAAAATTCCCCGTCCGCACCGATGCAGCCGGCGTGATACACCTCTGCCCCCGCGCGACTCAGCGCTACCGATTGGTTCAGCCCCTTGCCGCCCGTATTACGGGCAAAGTCGGTGGGCGCCAGCGTTTCGCCGGCCTGCACGAAGTGGGGCACGGCATAGGTCTCGTCAATATTCAGTGAGCCGTAGTTTAATATCCGCATGCTCACATCTCTGTCAAGCGACGAATCAGCTCGGCCATCAGCGCGTCACGGCTGATGTGGTGCACATAGCGGCACAGCGGCGCGTTAGGGCGGTGCTCGTACAGCCCGTCATAAGCCGGCAACGGCGTGGGGATCAGCTTGCTTTGCATAAAGCGCTCGCCATCGTTGAAAAGCCAGGCAACGGCCGTCACGTCCCAGATCACGCGGGACCACACGTAATCGGAGTTCTGCTGCGCGTGCAGCACCGCCCTTGCCAAATAATCGGCCAGCGGATTTTTGCCGACCAGCCACCTCTCAAGCTCTGGCTTAGAGATCGCAAAGGCATCCACCACGCCCATACAGGGCAGCTGCACAAAGGGCACGCCGCAGCCCATGACCACACGCGCGGCGGCAATATCCTGCACCATATTAAATTCCTTCGTATGCGCCCAATCCAGGCTGTGGCCGCCAAGCCAGACGACCACGATCTTTTCCTTGATCTCGGGTGCCAGCAGCAGGGCCGAGGCCACGTTGGTGATGGCACCAATGGCCACCACGTAAAGCGGCCGCTCCGGCGAATAGGGCATGGCACGCGCGATCAGGTCGCGCGCGGCGGGGGAATCTACCGCTTCAGTCTCTGACGGCAAATAACGGTCTGCGCCGCGGTAACGCGGCAGATCCTCACGCCCAAGGAGGGGCAGCAGGCGGCCAAGCTCGTCATAGCTTTTTTCCATGCCATCCGCCGGGCCACTTGAATTGCTGTTATAAAACGGGGCGGCATAGAGCGCCAGCGGGCGAACGCGCTCCGGCATGCGCAGAAACAGCGAGATGGCAAACTGGTCGTCTACCTCGTTAAAGGCATCGGTATCCAGCACGGCGTCGATCACACCGGTCGGCACGGTTAGATTTTGCATGCGTTTTGCATCAGTCATGGTTATTCCCCTTTACAGGGCACGTGGTTATAGTCAAAGCCGAGATGCGAAAGCACCAGGCGCGCGATAAAGGCGGCGCCTACGTAGTTGGGATGAATGCGATCCCACGCGATATAGGAGGAATGACGGTATTGAAAATACGCGTCAAAGGCGGCCTGCAGATCAACGAAGGTGCAGCCGTGCTTCTCTGCCAAAGCACGCAGAACATCGGCATATTCTGCCATACGCACACGCAGCGCATCCTGCTTACAGGGCTCCATATAATAGGGAGTGATCAGCAGAATGCCCTTGGCTGTGCCCTTGACCGAAAGGATCATCTTCTCTACGTTCTCGCGGTATTCCTCGGGCGAGACGTGCCAATCCTTCTGCGCCGGGCAGTCAAACTGGCGCCATACGTCGTTGATGCCGATGCAGATGCTGACCCATTGCGGGTGATAGGGCAGCACGTCCCGCTCCCATCTCGAAAGCAGGTCGCGGCTGGTATTGCCGGAGATACCGGCGTTTACCACGCGGATCTCCCGCTCCGGATATACGGCGGCCAGCAGGCTTTCTACCTGACGCACGTAGCTCTTACCGCTGCCAAGGTTCTCAAAAAGCCCCTCGCCGACCGGGGTCTGGCTCCCCATATCGGTTACCGAATCACCGGCGAATACAATACAATCGTTATGTGCAAGCAGCATACTTCTCCTCCTTTAGCCGACGAATGCGCCGGCGGCTGTTAATCTCTTACGAATTTCTTGTGTGTCTGCCTCTGCCACGCTTACGCCGCTATCGTGTGCTACGGCAGCGGCAACACCTGCCGCCTCACCGGTGCAGGAGCAGATGGGCATGATACGGATCGAGGCCTGCGCCTCATGCGTGGCGCTCAGGCAACGGCCAACGACGAGCAGATTGTCTAAATCCTTCGGCAGCAGAGAGCGGTAAGGGATGGTATAATATACCCCCTCCGGGAAATAGTAGTGGCTGGTGCCGCTACCGTCCGGCGAGTGGATATCTACGTCATAGTTGCCGGCGGCAATGCTATCCTCAAAGTGCACGCAATCCTTCAGCTCCTCCACCGTCAGCAGGTGGCGGCCGTCGATCATGCGGCTCTCGCGCACGCCGATCTCGGCGGCGGTCATCAGCAGATCGGCGTGGGCAAAGGCCTCAAAATTATTCCGCAGGAAGTGAAAGATCTCTACCACCTGCTCACGCGCCATGGCCTCGGCACGGGAGCGGTCAAACGGGTCGGTAGGATCCAGCTTAACGTTACGGGTGGGATTAAAATTCAGAACGCCGGGAATGCGCGCACCGAAGATCAGCACATCCTCACGCGGGTTCTTGATCTTACCAGCCGCCTGCCACTCACGGTAAAGCGGACTGATCTCACTGCGGTGAACGCGGTAGCTATCCATATCCACGTTGCCAAGGCGGAAGCAAAGTGTCATGGGCTGGCAGAGCGAATCACTCTCTCTTCCCAGGTGATACGGGCTGCCGGCCATGGCGACCAGCGTTGCATCCCCCGTAGCATCTACGTAGCTGTCAGCCGTAAAGGTATATACACCGCCTACGGTGGCAAAGCTGAGCGAGGTCAGGCGTGCGCCCTCTCTCGCTACCCCACACAGCGTGGCGTGCAGGAGCACCGTGACCCCAGCCTCTGCCATCTTACGGTCAAAAAGCACCTTCATCGTCTCTTCATGAAAATTCATGCCCTTGCCGCTGTAGCCGTAGATCTCATCGGCCTCCAGCGCCTCGTGCACCTCGCGGAAAATACCGTCTGAAAGATCCAGGCGACGCGTTCCCTTTTCGTCGGTGACTGACGTATAATACCGCATATAGGGATTGACCAGGCAGGTAACCGCCGCACCGCCAAGTGCGCCGCTTGCCTCACAGATCAGCACCGAAAGCCCACCGCGCGCCGCTGCCAGTGCAGCCGAGCAGCCGGCCTGCCCGCCGCCAACCACGATCAGATCAAAGTGTTTCATATGGAATCTCCCTTGGATGGTTTTTGTACTCATTTTATCACACACCCCATAAAAAAACAAGCCCGCGGCAAGTTTTTTTGCCGTGGGCTTGAAAATTATTCCAGTTCAAAGGCGCCGGTATACAGCTGATAGTATTTGCCACGCTCGGCAATCAGCTTTTCGTGGTCGCCACGCTCGATAATGCGCCCCTGCTCCAGCACCATGATCACATCCGAATTACGAACGGTAGACAGGCGATGGGCAATGACGAACACCGTGCGGCCGTGCATCAGGCTATCCATACCGCGCTGCACGATGGCCTCGGTGCGCGTATCAATAGAGGAGGTGGCCTCGTCAAGGATCATGACAGGCGGGTCTGCCACCGCGGCACGCGCGATCGAGATCAGCTGCCGCTGCCCCTGCGAGAGGTTGGCACCGTTAGCGGTCAGCTGTGTAGCATAACCATCCGGCAGACGAGTGATAAAATCATGCGCGTTGGCTAACTTTGCAGCGGCCATGCACTCCTCATCCGTCGCATCCAGCTTGCCGTAGCGAATATTCTCCATCACCGTGCCGGTAAAGAGGTTGGTATCCTGTAGCACGATGCCAAGCGAGCGGCGCAGGTCAGCCTTTTTGATCTTATTGATATTGATGCCGTCGTAGCGGATCTTACCGTCGGCAATATCGTAGAAGCGGTTGATGAGGTTGGTGATGGTGGTCTTGCCGGCACCGGTGGCACCAACAAAGGCAACCTTTTGCCCCGGCTCGGCGTACAGCGTTACGTCGTGCAACACGATCTTCTCAGGCACGTAGCCAAAATCCACCTCGCTCATGCGCACGTCGCCGGAGAGCGGCGTATAAGTCACACTGCCATCCTCGTGCGGGTGCTTCCATGCCCAGCGGCCGGTGCGCACAGCACATTCGGTCAGCTGGCCGTTTTCATCCTCGCAGGCATTGACCAGCGTTACGTAGCCGTCATCCGTCTCGGGCACCTCATCCATCAGCTCAAACACGCGCTCCGCGCCCGCCAGCGCCATGACAACGAAGTTGACCTGCTGCGAGACCTGGCTGACGTTGTTGACGAACTGCCTGGTCATGCCTAAGAAGGTGACGACGATGGCAAGCATAGACATTTCCATACCAAACAGGGCATGCAGCGAAATATCCGGCGCATCCAGCGCGATCAGCAGGGCACCGATAAAGGCAACCAGCACGTAAAAGATGTTGCCGATGTTACCCATAATGGGCATCAGCGTATTGGCAAAGATGTTGGCCTTGGTCGCATCCGCACAAAGCTGCTCGTTCAGACGGTCAAAATCCGTCTGGCTTGCCTGCTCGTGGCAGAACACCTTCACAACCTTCTGGCCGTTCATCATCTCCTCAATAAAGCCCTCTTCCTTACCAAGCGACTTCTGCTGCCGGATAAAATACTTAGCCGAATTGCCACCCACGAAGCGGGTAACGAACAGCATCAGCAGCACGGCACAGAATACCACCAGCGTCATCCACACGCTGAAATACAGCATGATCAGCACCAGCACGATCAGGGTCAAGGCGCACTGGAACACAGTGGGGATAGACTGCGAGATCAGCTGGCGGATGGTGTCGATATCGTTGGTGTAGTGCGACATGATATCGCCGCGATTGTGCGTATCGAAATAGCGGATGGGCAGATTCTGCATCCCACCGAACATACGCTTGCGCAGCTTGTTGAGAAAGCCCTGGGTGATGATAGCGCCCAGACGGGTATAGGCAAACGAGGTGACAAGCCCCACGAGATAAACACCGGCCATCAGTAACAGCGAGCGCAGGATCGCCGGTGCCAGCTCGGCATATACCTCCGCGCCCGGCCGGCCGGCCTTGGCCATCTCAACCCCCTGCTCGATATACGAGGCAATGGTCTGAATATATACGGCAGGTGAAACGCCTACGATAGCCAGAATGACGATGCAGGCTAAAACGATGATAACCTCTTTTTTGTAGTAGGAGAGCAAAAGACCGATCAAGCGGCCAAGCGTGCCTTTTGCATTCTTGGCGCGGCGGCCATCCCCCTTCATGCGCGGTGCGGCCATCAGTCTTCACCTCCTGCCTTGGTCTGCGATTCGTATACCTCGCGGTAGATGGGGCTCTTTTCAAGCAGCTCCTCATGCGTGCCGCAGGATTCGATCGCGCCGTTTTCCATTACCACGATGCGATCGGCATCCTGCACCGAGGAAACGCGCTGGGCAATGATGATCTTGGTGGTGCCGGGGATCTCCTCACGCATCGCACGGCGTATCATGGCGTCGGTGCGGGTATCGACTGCCGAGGTAGAATCGTCAAGGATCAGGATCACCGGCTTCTTTAACAGCGCGCGAGCAATGCACAGGCGCTGCTTTTGCCCGCCGGAAACGTTCGAGCCGCCCTGCTCGATATAGGTATCATACCCATCCGGGAAGGCGCGGATAAACTCATCCGCCTGGGCAAGGCGGCAGGCATGCACCAGCTCCTCGTCCGTAGCGTCCGGGTCGCCCCAGCGCAGGTTTTCCTTGATCGTGCCGGAGAAAAGAACGTTTTTCTGCAAAACGACCGCTACGGCGTTTCGCAGCGTCTCCAGATCGTATGCGCGCACGTCCTGCCCACCCACGCGCACACAGCCCTCGGTGGCATCGTAGAGGCGGGAAATGAGATTGACAAGCGATGTCTTAGACGAGCCGGTACCGCCGATAATGCCCACTGTTTCGCCGGCGGCAATATGCAGGTCAATGCCGGAAAGAGCATTCTTTTCCGCCTTTTCGGAGTACTTGAAGGATACGCCATCAAAATCAATAGCGCCGTTTTCAACCGCCATCAGCGGTTTTTCCGGGTTCTTGATGGTGCTTTCCTCAGAGAGCACCTCGGAAATGCGGCGGGCAGATTCTGCCGCCATGGTGATCATCACGAACACCATAGAGACCATCATCATGCTCATCATGATCTGCATGGAATAGGTCAGCATGCTGGAAAGCGTGCCCACGTGCAGGCTGGTCTCTCCAAACTGCGAGATCACAATCTTCGAGCAGAAATAGGAGATCAGGATCAGGGAGGTGTAGATGCAGAGCTGCATGACCGGGCTATTAAAGGCAAGGATCTTTTCCGCGCGGGTGAAATCACGGCACACGTCATCCGATGCGCGGTTGAATTTCTCGCGCTCGTGATCCTCACGCACGAAGGATTTGACCACACGCATGCCAACCACGTTTTCCTGCACCGATTCGTTCAGCTTATCGTATTTTTTGAACACGTGGCGGAACAGGGGCATGACCTTGCCGATAATATAAAACAGGGCAAAGCCCAGCACGGGAATAATGCCGGCAAAGATCCAGGCCAGGCTACCGCCTAAGCGCACCGACATCACAAAGGCAAAGATCAGCATAAACGGGCAGCGAATGGCGGTACGAACGATCATCATGTACGCGTTCTGCACGTTGGCTACGTCGGTGGTCAGTCTGGTGACCAGGCTGGAGGTAGAAAAACGGTCGATATTGGCAAAGGAATAGGTGCCAATACGGGCAAACAGATCGTGCCGCAGGTTCTTGGCAAATCCACAGGAGGCAACCGAGCAGAAATAGCCGGCCAAAATACCGAAGGTAAGTGACAGGAGTGCCATGCCCAACAGAACAAAGCCGTATTTCAGCACGGTGGGAATGCCCAGATTATCCTCAATGGCCTTGATCAGATCAGCCGTAAAAAACGGGATCAGGCATTCGGCCACCACCTCAAGCGAGACGAGAATGGGTGCAAGAAGCGAGGGGCGTCTATATTCCCGCACGGCGCCCATCAGCGTTTTTAGCATAGATCTTCCTCCTTTTTCCACGATAAAAAGAAACAATTTATATTATAGCAAGAACTGTTTTTTAAGTCAAGCAACGCGTGGCGGCAAAACATGAATTTTTTGTAAACCTTCATTTTCCCAAAAAGAGTTGACCTTTTCAAAAAAAAATGATATACTAAATAAGTTGTGACTAAAAAACGGAGGACGTATTGTGATTACCGTATCAAACGTTAGCTTTCAATTTGGCGGGCAGCTGCTGTTCAAGGACGTAGACCTGAAGTTTACCGAGGGCAACTGCTACGGCGTGATCGGTGCCAACGGCGCCGGCAAATCCACCTTTCTAAAGCTGCTGTGCCGCGAGCTGGAGCCCACGCACGGCGAGATCTCGATCCCTGCGACGGCACGCATGTCGGTTTTGCGGCAGGACCACTTTGCCTTTGACGAATACACCGTGCAGGAAACCGTGATCATGGGTAACCGCCACCTGTATGACGTGATGAAGGAAAAGGACGCCATCTACGAAAAAGAGGATTTTTCGGATGAGGACGGCATTCGCGCCTCGGAATTAGAGGCGGAGTTTGCCGAGCTTGGCGGCTGGGAGGCAGAATCCGAGGCCTCGCGCCTGGTGCAGGGGCTTGGCATTGAGGAAGAAAAGATGACCTGGCTGATGGCCGACCTGCGCGAGAGCGAAAAGGTAAAGGTGCTGCTGGCGCAGGCCCTCTTCGGCAACCCGGATATTATTTTGTTGGACGAGCCGACCAACGGCCTTGACCTGGAGGCGACCGAGTGGCTGGAGGACTTTCTTTCCGACTATTTCGGCACCGTGCTGGTCGTTTCGCACGACCGCCACTTTCTGAACAACGTATGCACCGGCATCGTGGATATCGACTACAGCGGCATCAAGATGTACGTGGGCAACTATGAGTTCTGGTATGAATCCAGCCAGCTGATCCAGCGTATGATCAAGCAGCAGAATAAAAAGGCAGAGGAAAAGATCGCCGAGCTACAGGCCTTTATTGCCCGCTTCTCGGCCAACAAATCCAAATCTCGCCAGGCGACCTCTCGCCGCAAGCTGTTAGACAAGCTGACCATCGAGGAGCTGCCTGCCTCCTCCCGCCGCTATCCCTTCATCGGCTTTGATATGGAGCGCGAGGCGGGCAAGGATATTCTCACGGTGAAGGAGCTTTCCTACACGGCAGGCGACCGCACCCTGCTGCATGACGTTTCCTTCTCGCTTGCCAAGGGTGACAAGATCGCCTTTGTAGGCAACGAGCTGGCCATTACCGCCCTCTTCCGCATCCTGATGGAGGAGGAGCAGCCGAGCGGCGGCAGCTTCAAGTGGGGCATCAGCACCACGCAATCCTACTTCCCGCATGATAACACCGCCTATTTTGACGGGGTGCAGCTTTCGATCCTTGACTGGATGCGCCAGTACTCCAAGGATACGACCGAGACCTATCTGCGCGGCTTCCTTGGCCGTATGCTCTTCTCGGGCGATAGCATCTTCAAGCCGGTCAACGTCCTCTCTGGTGGTGAAAAGGTGCGCTGCATGTTCTCGCGCATGATGCTTTTCGGCTCGAACGTGCTGCTGCTTGACCGCCCCACCGACCACCTTGACCTGGAATCGATCACCGCGGTCAACGAGGGGCTTTCTGCCTTCCACGGCAATATTCTCTTTACCTCGCACGACTACGAGATCGTCAATACCGTAGCCAACCGCATCATCGAGATCAAGCCGGATGGCAGCATCACCGATTACCAGGGCACCTACGAGGAATACGTCGCCTTTAAGAAATCAAAAGGCGAGACCAACATTGCGCTATAAAGAAGCCGGGGCTGCATAAACAGCCCCGGCTTTAATCTGCCTCGTATTGCAGAATATCTGCAATATTACATTGTAAGGCAGTGCAGATACGATCTAAAACATAACTATCATAACGCACAATTTTATTTTTGTAGTATTTATCAATGATGTGATAATGGATGCCCGTTCTTTTAGAAAGCTCATACCGCGTTATTTGCCTATTTTCTAAGCACTGATCAATCGTCAAACGAAGCACGTGAGTCCCTCCTCTTTCGATATACATGGAACAGGTACACGATGCACCTTGATGATTCCTGGGCTTGCGTGTTTTTAACAATCCAGCGCCACAAGGTCCTCCGGCGTTTCGCGGCGGACGGCGAGATAGGAGCCACCATCGACCAGCATGACGACAGGCGGGCGCGGAATGCGATTGTAATTCGAGGCCATGGAATAATGGTAGGCGCCCGTGGTCAGGCAGGCGAGCAGGTCGCCGCGTGCCATATCGGGCGGCAGGGGCACGTTTTCCTGCAAGATATCCCCACTCTCGCAGCAGCGGCCAACCACCGAGCAGCTCTCGGTCTCCTCGGGCAGGTCGGCAGCCACGGGCAGGATGGTATAGGGCGAGCCGTAGAGCGCAAAGCGCGGGTTATCGGTCATGCCGCCGTCTACCGAAACGTAGGTCTTATAGCCGGGGATGCGCTTTACCGTGCCAACGGTATACACCGTCAGCCCGGCATCGGCCACGATGCTGCGGCCGGGCTCGAAGGCGACGACCGGCAGCATGATGCCCAGCTCCTCGGCGCGGCGGGTCATAAATTCGCCCACCTCGCGAATGTTTTCGGCAATATCGATCTCAGGCTGCTCGGCCACGTAGCGCACGCCGTAGCCGCCGCCGATATCCAGCTCCTCGGCTAAGAAGCCCTCGGTGCGGGCAATATGCGCCACGAAGGAGAGCATGACCTCGGCCGCGCGGAGATACACGTCTGAATCAAAGACCTGTGAGCCAACGTGGCAATGAAAGCCCTTTAGCGCAACGTGCGAAAGGCTGAGCGCCAGACGGGTGATGGCATCTGCCTGCCCGGTCTCGATGGCCGAGCCGAATTTGGAATCGACCTTGCCGGTGGCAACCGCCGCATAGGTATGCGGGTCAATGCCCGGGGTCAGGCGCAGAAGCACGCGCTGCCGTATGCCACGCGCGGTGGCCAGGCGATCAATGGCGTACAGCTCCTCCTCGTTATCCACCACAAAGTAGCCAACACCATGCTCCATCGCGTAGGCGATATCCTCATCGGTCTTGTTGTTGGAATGGAAATAGGAGCGCTCTAACGGAAAGCCGGCGCGCACGGCGGTATAGATCTCGCCGCGCGAAACGACGTCGATGCCCATTCCCTCCTCACGCATGATCTCATACAGGCGGCGAAAGGAGGCGGCCTTAGAGGCGTAAAGCACGCGGGCGCGGTCACCAAACGCCTCGCGCACAGCACCCAGATAGGTGCGGCAGCGCTCGCGGATACGCGCCTCATCATAGAGGTACAGCGGCGTACCGTATTTTTGGGCAAGCGGTGAAAGGGGCATGCCGGCAAAGCAAAGCTCACCGCTCTCGTCACGGGAAAGATTGGCACAGATCATGCCGCTCTTGTTTTCTGTTACGATCATAGAAACCTCAATTATTACAGCATATGCGCCCGCAGCTCCTCGGGCGAAAGGGGTGACAGATCAGCCGGGGCGATATCAAATACCGTCTTGCAGCCAATACTGCCCCGCCCTGCCATACGGTGAATGGCACGGGCATACGCCACCAGCACGCTGGCGGTAAACTCGGGGTTAGAATCTAAGGCGAGGCGGAATTCCACGGTGTGCGTATGCTCACCCGAAAAGCCGCTCTTGCCATTGCGGATCACCGAGCCGCCGTGCGGCATGCCGGCGTGGTCGCGGCGCAGCTCGTCAAGCGTGACGAAATGCACCGTGGTATCGTAATCGGCAAAATAGTTGGGCATAGTCTTGATCTCGCGCTCGATGCGGGCAAGGTCTGCCCCCTCGGCCGCCACCACGTAGCATTCGCGGCGGTGCTTCTCACGCGTGGTC
>JAZQVK010000088.1:0-2186 GCA_045631765.1 Eubacteriales bacterium | reverse complement strand
CACGGTGTGGCAACGGGGCTCTTGCATCAAAAATCGTCAAAGGCCTTGGGCCCGTCAAGATTGAGGTGGTCGTACATCATGTCGCCGTAGAACATGCAGTCAAGGGCACCCTGCACCTCGTCCTCACATTCCCACGCTACGCGTACCGAATCGGCCAGCAGACTGTCGTATTCCTCGCGCTTGCCAAGCAGGTGGGCAACGATCGCCCGACCAAGCAGACCGTAGATTTTGCCGTGGTGGATCAGCAGCTGCCAGCATTCGCGGCGGCCTCGGTCAGGTGAACGTCACACGCCTTGATGCTTGGCGGATAATAGGTGCCGTTTTTGCCCGGGCGCACAAAGCGCACGCCCCATTCGGCCAGCAGGCGATAAACGCCGATCAGCACGCTGCGCTCGTTTGAGCCGGCAATATAGCCATGCCCATTTTGTACAGAGATAGAAAAGGCATCGTCAAAATAGGGATCATAGACCTCGCAGGAAAGGCCAAATTCGGCGAACAGACCAAGGGCGATCTCGGCCTTGACAGAAAGCCTATTTAAATATTTCGCAAGCTCCTTACGGGCGAATGCTAAAACAGGGGAAAAAGACATAAGAACCTCCTTCAATGTCGGTATTATTAGTATAATTCCTATCCTGCGGGAATTCAAGGGTAAATTTGTATCCTGGTAGCAGACGGCTTGTTTTCATAAAATTTACATTGTTTGCTAAAAAAAATTGCAATTCCCCTTGCCATTTTGGCTTTTATGTTGTATAATAAACACATGCACATATTTCTACGCAAATGCGGAGGTGTTTGAGATGTCCTTTTTTAAGAAGCTCACTGCCGTGAAGCCTACTGATATTGAGGCAAACGACAAGAAGTTTTATCAGATTTCCTGCCTGGCAGGTGCCGGTGTTGCTCTCGTTACCTTTGTGATCATGCTGATCACGCTGGTAGGCTTTGGCCCCGCCTATACCTGGTCCACGCTGGCCTTTGGTCTGTTTTTGATCGCCTACTTCGTGCTGGCCTTCTTCCGTTACCAGCTGCCGCATAGCAAGCTGCTTGCCCGCTTCTCTGATGCCTCTGTGTATCTGACGCTGGTGGGTGCTTACACGCCGGCTGCCCTGCTGATGATCCGCCAGGACGTACATGAAAACGGCTCTATCGTGGCCGGCTGGGTGCTCTTTGGTCTCATCGCCTTCTTCTCGCTTTTGTTCTTCATCACGTCGCTCTGCTCGACCAAGAAGTTCCGCATGCTGGGCTCCTTCATTTATATGGTGATGGCTTGCTCGATCTTCTTTGGCATCTTCGCCATGCTCAACGCCTTCTTCTTCGCACCGGCTCTCGGCGTGATCCTGATGGCGATCTGCGCGCTGGCCTTTGCAGCCAGCCCGGTCATCTTCTGGTTCTTCGATAGCAAGAAGTGGCAGATGAAGGTCTACTATATCCTCATGGGCGTTGGCACCCTGTCCGCTGCCCTGATGAACCTGCTGTGGGTCTTCCTTGGCAGATAAGCAAATTCTTACATAGCTTTCAAGAAATGTCGGCCTTAGCGCCGGCATTTCTCTTGTATGGAGGTTTTTTATGCAGCTGGGAGAATTGATCATGCTGGCCATTGGTCTGGCAATGGATGCCTTTGCCGTTTCGGTCTGCAAGGGGCTTGCTTGCGGCAAGGTGCAGGTGAAGCACCTTGGGCTTTGCGGCCTGTGGTTTGGCGGCTTTCAGGCGCTGATGCCCTTTATCGGCTATCTGCTTGGCGCGGCCTTTGAGACCTATATCTCCTCCTTCGATCATTGGATAGCCTTTGTGCTGCTGGCCGTGATCGGCATCAGCATGATCCGTGAGGCCTTTGATAAGGACGGCGAGCGGGCAGATGCCTCCTTTGCCATTCGCACCATGCTGCTGATGGCGGTGGCCACCAGCATTGATGCCCTGGCGGTGGGCATCACCTTCGGCGTGCTGCCTGAGGTAAATCTGCCGCTGGCGCTCTCGCTGATCGGCGGTATCACCTTCCTGCTCTCGGCCGTTGGGGTGAAGATCGGCTCGATCTTCGGCGCCCGTTACCGCTTCGCGGCAGAGCTGCTTGGCGGCATTCTGCTGATCTTCCTCGGTGCCAAGATCCTTTTAGAGCATCTTGGTGTTTTGGTTCTTTAATAGGAATGAAAAAGACCCCCGTGTGTTGCGTGCAACACACGGGGGCCTTTTTA
>JAZQVK010000087.1:0-3316 GCA_045631765.1 Eubacteriales bacterium | reverse complement strand
CGCTTGGCAGCTATGCCGCGGGGGTCGATTACCCCAGCTTTGAGGCGCTGTATGAGAACTACGTAGCCGCCCTGCGCGGGCAGGTAGAGTCTATTTTCGAGGGGCTGCTGCCCGGCTTTGCGAGCGGCACGCCGGGTGGCGAATGGGTGTGGCGCGAGAGAATGCCCTGCACGGTGGTTTCGCTGTTTGAAGAAGGGTGCATTGCCAAGGGGCTTTCCTATTTAGAGGGCGGCCCGGTCTACAACGTGATCGCGCCGCACATCGGCGGCTTTGCCGATGCGGTGAATAGCCTGTACGCGATCAAGCGCCTGGTCTATGACGAGCGGGTGATGTCGCTTTCCGCCTTCTTAGAGATCCTTTCGCGTGATTTCGAGGGGGAGGAGCCCTTGCGCCTGGCCCTCTGCCACCGCTACGTGTATTACGGCAATGACAGTGACGAGGTAGACGGCCTTGCCGCGCGCCTTCTTTCTGATTTTGCCGATGCCTGCGCTTCGCTCGATGGCCGCTGCGGCTATTCCTTCCCGGCCGGCGTGAGCACCTTTGGTCGCCAGTTAGAATGGGCGCCGAATCGCCTGGCCTCGCCGCATGGCCGCAAAAAGGGCGAGGTGCTGGCCGCCAACTGCTCGCCAACGCCCGGTACCGATACCGTGGGTGCCACCGCCGTTATCCGCTCCTACTGCAAGCTGGGGCTTGACCGGCTGCCGTCGGGTGCCGCGCTGGATATCAAGCTGCTGCCCACCGCCGTTCGCGGTGAGGATGGGCTTTTGGCGCTGTGCGCCCTGCTGCGCGGCTTTGTGCTGCTTGGTGGCTTCTTTATGCAGCCGGACGTGGCTGATGCCGCCATCCTGCGTGCCGCGCAGGAGAACCCCGCGGAATACGAAACGCTTTCCGTGCGTGTTTCCGGCTGGAACGCACGCTTTATCACGCTTGACCGGCGTTGGCAGGATATGGTGATCGGGCAGGTGGAGGGAAGATGATGCAGCTACCCGTGACCGAGATCCAGCGCTTTTGCATGCACGATGGCCCCGGCGTGCGCACCACCGTCTTTTTGCAGGGCTGCCCCTTGCGTTGCGCCTGGTGCCACAACCCGGAAACACAGGCAAAGAACGGGGCGCTCTTGTACTATCCGCATCTGTGCATTTCTTGCGGCGCTTGCGCTTCGGCCTGCCCGCAGGGGGCGCATCACGTCAGCGCGCAGGGGCATGGCCTTGACCGCGCGCGTTGCCTCTCCTGCGGCCGGTGTGCCAGCGTGTGCGTGGCGGGTGCCTTGTGCTTTTGTTGCCGCATGATGGAGCCCGAGGCCGTGCTGGCCGAGGTGCTGCGCGATGCTGCCTTTTACGGAAAAGAGGGGGGCTTGACCCTTTCAGGCGGTGAGCCCATGCAGCACCCCGAGGCGGTGCTGGCGCTTTTGCGCCTGGCACGGGAGGCTGGCCTTCACACCGCTATTGAGACCTGCGGCCTGTTTGATGGGCGCTATCTTGCCGCGCTGGTGCCCCTGGTCGATCTGTTTTTGTGGGATATCAAGGATACGAATGATGAGCGCCACCGTGCCTATACCGGCAGCAGTAACCGCCAGATCATCGAAAACCTGCTGCAGGCAGACCGCCTGGGGGCGGCTACGGCGCTGCGCTGCATCATGGTGGGGGGCGTAAATATGGAAAAAGAGCACCTGCAAGGCATTGCGTCGCTCTGGCAGCGCCTGGGCAATGGGCGCTACGTAGAGCTGCTTTCCTACCACCCCATGGGCGGCAGCAAGGCGGCGGCGCTTGGCCGGGGTGATGACGGGCGGCCGGAATGGATCCCCACCGCCACCGCGATCGAGGAGGCAAGATCCTTTCTTACTGCGCAAGGCGTTACTGTAAAATAAAAAGGGAAGCACCTGCCGTGAGGCAGGTGCTTCCTTTCGTGTCACCTGTCTTTCTTCATGCATAGGATGGTAGTAGTACATGAAAGAGGTATGGTCTGATGCGTCAACAGGTGCGGCTTTGCGATCTATGCCCCGGACATCAGGCGGTGATACGCCGCCTGCCGGAAACGGGGCTGCGACAGCGGTTACTGGATATGGGATTTTTAGAAAACAGCCCCGTTTCTTGCGTGGGGAAAAGCCCGATGGGTGACCCCTGCGCCTACCTGGTGCGCGGCGCGGTGATCGCGCTGCGCCGGGTAGATAGCGCGGGCATTTTGATAGAGGAGCAAGGGGCGGTATGGGACTGACGGGGCAATCGGTTGGCCGGGGTGCCCTTGACAGGGGGCTGACCCTTGGGCAGCGCCTGCCGGGCGAGCAGGTCGTGGCCCTGGTCGGCAACCCCAACGTGGGCAAAAGCACCGTGTTCAATGCGCTGACAGGCCTGCACCAGCACACCGGCAATTGGCCGGGCAAAACGGTGGCGAGCGCCGTAGGCCGCTGCGAGCGGGCAGGGCATGCCTACCTGCTGGTAGATACACCGGGTACCTACTCGCTCCTTGCCCGCTCGGCCGAGGAGGAGGTCACGCGTGATTTTTTATTAAGCGGCAAGCCGGATGCCGCCATTGTGGTGTGTGACGCCGCCTGCTTAGAGCGCAATCTGCTGCTCGCGTTGCAGGTGATGGCGGTGGTGCCGCGCGTGATCCTATGCGTGAATTTGTTGGATGAGGCAGAGCGGCGCGGCATACGCCCGGATCTTGCCCTGCTTGCAAAAAGGCTGGGCATTCCTGTAGTGGGCACCGTGGCACGCAAGCGGCGCAGCGCCCAGGCGCTGCTGGGGGCGCTGGTACAGCCGGCCGGGGAACGGCCGCCTGCGCTTGCGCCGCTTTTGCAGGGCTGCCGCTCCTCTCTGATCACCAACACCGCCGATGAGGAGCGCACCGCCACCCTTGCCGCCTATGCCGAGGCGCTTTGTCAAGAAGTGCTGCCGGCGGCAGGGGAGGCGTACAGCCGGCGTGACCGGCGCCTTGATCGTTGGTTGACCGGGCGCTACACCGCCTACCCGGTCATGCTGCTTTTGCTGCTCTTGGTGTTTTTTATCACCATCGTGGGGGCCAACTACCCCTCTGCCTGGATTGCCACCGGCTTTGCCTACATAGAGGATGGGCTGCGCTATCTGCTTTCGCTGCTGGCGGCACCGCCCTGGCTTGCCGGCCTGCTGGTGGATGGCATCTTCCGCGTGCTTTCTGAGGTGGTTTCGGTCATGCTGCCGCCAATGGCCATCTTCTTTCCGCTATTTACCCTGTTAGAGGATAGCGGCTACCTGCCGCGTATTGCCTATAATTTAGACCGGCCGTTTTGCGCCTGCCGTGCCTGCGGCAAGCAGGCGCTGACCATGTGCATGGGCTTTGG
>JAZQVK010000086.1:0-4606 GCA_045631765.1 Eubacteriales bacterium | reverse complement strand
TCAGCCATATGACCAGCGAGGTCAAGGTGACCGACTATCTGCGCCCCGGCAAAAACACCGTTAAGGTGCTGGTGCTGAAGTGGTGTGACGGCTCGTACTTAGAGGATCAGGATATGTGGCGCGCCTCCGGCATCTTCCGTGAGGTGTATCTGCTTTCGCGCGATTGCACTCACATTCAGGATATCTATCTGCACCCCACGCCGAATGCGGATTTTTCTGCCGCTTCTTTCTCCTTTGACCTCAAGAATACCGCACCGCTGACCGTTTCCTACCGTCTGCTTGCCCCCTGCGGCTGCGTGATCGAGGAAGGGAAGGCAGAGCTGGGCTGCGAGGGCACGGTTACCTTGGCCGATATTAAGGAGCCCGCGCTCTGGAGCGACGAGGAGCCTACGCTTTACGCCATTGAAATTTCAGCCGGTAGTGAGGTCATCTATCTGCCCTTTGGTATCCGCCGCTTTGAGGTGCTTGGCAAGGCCTTCTACCTCAACGGTAAGAAGATCAAATCCAAGGGCGTCAATCGCCATGACAGCCATCCCCTCCTCGGCCACGCCACGCCGCTTGAGCACATGATCGAGGATATCATGATCATGAAGCGGCATAACGTGAATATGGTGCGTACCAGCCACTATCCGAATGACCCGCGCTTCCCGGGTCTTTGCGACCGCTACGGTATTCTGATGTGCGACGAGACGGATATCGAGTGCCACGGCATCGGCTGGGGGGAATATAATAAGGAGCCCAATCCGCTGCCGACTAATAGCGACGATTGGACCGAGGCCTATATCGACCGTGCAGCCCGCATGCTGCAGCGGGATAAGAACCACCCCGCCGTGATCATCTGGTCTGTTGGCAACGAGAGCGGCTGGGGCAAGAACCACCGCCTGATGGCCGAGTATTTCCATAAGAATGACCCGACCAGGCTCGTGCATATGGAGGATGAATCGCGCTTTGCCTGCGAGGCGCTTCGTAGTACCGATCCGGAGATCCAGGCACGTTTTGATGTATACGAATCCTATCTGGATTTTGAAAGCCGTATGTATCCCTCCACGCAGGAAATGCTGGATGTATATGTAAACAATCCGAAGATCACCAAGCCGCTCTTCCTCTGCGAATATTGTCATGCAATGGGCAACGGCCCCGGCGATCTGCAGGAATATTGGGATGTGATCTATGCCCATGACGAGCTGTTCGGCGGTTGTGTATGGGAGTTTACCGATCACTCTGTCGATATCGGCAACGAGATCGAGGGGCATAAGTATACCTACGGTGGCGACTTTGGCGACCACCCCAACGATGGCAACTTCTGCGTAGACGGTCTTGTCTATCCCGACCGCCGTCCGCACACTGGCCTTTTAGAGCTGAAGAACGTGATCAAGCCCGTGCGTGCTACCTATGCCGACGGTAAGCTGACCATCAAAAACCTGCGCTACGTGAAGTCGCTTTCCGACCTTGCCCTGGTCTACTGGGTAGAGGTAAACGGCAAGGCCGTCAAGACCGCGCAGATTACCGATCTTGCGATCCCCGCGCAGGAGGAAAAGAGCTTTGATCTGACACTTGGCAAGTTGCCTGCCGGTATCGTTACGCTGAACCTTTCCTTCCGCCAGAAGAGCGTTACCGAATGGGCACCTGCCGGCTACGAGATCGGTACCGAGCAGTTTGTTCTTTCCGCCGGTGAGCAGGTAGCCGCCCCGGCAAAGGCCGGCATCCTTGCGCTGGAGGAGAGCCACGATGCCTACGTTGTCACGGATGACGAAAAGGTCTACACCGTCAGCCGTGCGACCGGCGCCATCGTTTCGATCATGGATAACGGTACCGAGCTGCTTTGCGCGCCCATCATGCCCAACGTATGGCGTGCCCCCACGGATAATGACCGCGTTGTCAAGGGTGAGTGGTTCAACCAGGGCTTTGACCGGCAGATTGTCAGCTGCCGCTCGACCACGGTGGAGAAGCAGGCGGGTGGCGAGATCGTGATCGGGGCGCACCTGGTCATGGGTGCCCGCGCAAAGCGCATGCTCTTTACCGTCAAGGCTGCCTACACCTTCCGCCCCGGTAACGGCGTGGTTGTGGAATATGACGTAATGACCGGCACGCCGGATTCTGTTAATCCGACCCCGTGGCATACAAAGACCTTCCTGCCTCGCTTCGGCATCCGCCTGACCATGCCGGAGGGGTATGAGAACATGGCCTACTTTGGCTACGGCCCGATGGAAAGCTACGTGGATAAGCGCCAGGCTGCACGCCTGTCCGACTTCCATACCACGGTAAACGAGAACTTCGAGCACTACGTTCGCCCGCAGGAAAACGGCTCGCACTACGGCTGTCGCTATGCCGCCGTGACCACCTATACGGGGCAGGGCCTCTTCTTCTTCGGCGACGATATGTGCTTCAATGCGTCGCACTTCACGCCTGAGCAGCTGACAGCAACACGCCACGATTACGAGCTGAAGCCCATGCGTGAAACGACCGTAACGGTAGACTATAAGCAGAGCGGCATCGGCTCCAACTCCTGCGGCCCGTGGCTGGCAGGGAACATGCAGTTCCGTGAGCCGAAGTTTACCTTCCGTCTCCGCATTCTTCCCGCGCTGCGCGCAGCCGTTGACCCGGTTGCCGAATCGCTGAAGAAGTTCTAAAAATAATCAAAAAGGACGAGAAAGTTTTCTCGTCCTTTTTATAGGCCACTGCCGCGTGCGCGATAGGCACGCGGTGAAAGCCCGGTATAGCGCGTAAATACGTAGCGAAAATAGGTCGCCGAGGAAAAGCCAAGCCGTGTGGCCAGCTCCTCGATCGGCAGAGCCCTATCTGTCAGCAGCAGCTGCTCGGCGTGGCGAATGGCGGCGCGATTTTTATATTCGACGGGGGAGGTGTGAAGGGCGGCGCGAAACAGACTGTAAAAATGCGAGGGGGAGAGGTTACATTGCATGGCCAGCTCGTCCATGCTTATCGGTGGCATGCTCGGGCTGTCTAAGTATTCTATGGCACGCCGCAGGCGCTCGTCAATCGCAGGAACAGGGGTGTAGGACAAGCGACGGTAGGCTTCGCTAGCCATGGCGTAGGCGTGAGAGAGAAGCGCCATGCTTTCCTCTTGCACGGTTATGCGGGAGAGAATGGCGCGCATGTGCGCGTGTAGCTGATCGCTGCCGGGTATGACCTGTACGGCATAGCGCCGATTGGCATACGGATAGGCCAACGGCGAAAAATGAAAATGGATAGAAACGGCACGTGACGGGCTACCGTGCCAGCATGAATGATAGCAGGCCCCCACCGGGATCAGCACCACCTCGCCCTCATGCAGAACGTGGTAAGCCTCCCCCTCCCAAAATTCCGCAAAGCCACTTTCCATATAAGCCAAGGATGAAAAAGGGCGCGGACTGCTCGTATAATCAAAGCGTGTGCCGTCCAGCGTGGCCAGATCGTCGGCGCTCAGATGCACAAGGCACTGCTCAGAAATGCTCATAACTGCTCCAATCATAGAAAATCTTCGGTTTTTCGTAGTATAGCATATTTTCTTTTTTATGTCAACATGGTACGCTATGGTCAATAAAATTCAAAAAGGAGAAAAACCATGAAAAAAACAGTGTTGATTACCGGTGGCGCCTCTGGCATCGGCCTTTTGCTTGGTCAAAAATATGCGAAAGAGGGGGCCAGCGTTGTGTTGGTGGATTGCAACCGCGAGGCGCTTGATGCGGCGGTCGCAGGCCTTGGCGATTGTGCGGAGCGCGTGCTTGACATGTGCGCCGACGTGCGTGATTACAGCCAGGTTTGCGAGGCACGTGACCGTGCCGTGGCCGCCTTTGGCTCGATCGATATTCTGATCAACTGTGCCGGCGGTGCCGAGCGGCGCATCTGCCGCGTGCCGGGCGAATTTCACGAGGCACCCATCGAGGTCTATGATTTCGGCATCGACCTGAATTTGAAGGGAGCGCTTTATTTTGACCACGCCGTGATGGCACAAATGGCCAAGCAAAAGAGCGGCGTGATCGTGCATTTAGGCTCTATCACCGGTGAGGAGGGGAGCTGGGATAATATTTCCTATGCGGCCTCTAAAAGTGCCCTGATGAACGGAATGACAAAATCGATCGCGCTGGCGGGTGCCAAGTACAATATTCGCTGCTTCTGCGTTGCTCCTGGCCCGGTTAAAACACGCCCCGGTGCCGATAAAATGACTACGCTGATCGGCCGTGCGGCCGAGACAGAGGAGATTGTCGATTATATTATGTATTTAGCAAGCGAAAAGGGCTCGTTCGTCAACGGCACCTACCACCTGATCGATGGTGGCCGAAACGTGATGTGGAATAAGGAATTTTATTGATATTGAAAAAGCAGGAATTTCTTTCCTGCTTTTTCTGTTATCCCCTTGCTTTTTTTCTGCAATTACGCTACAATATAATAAATACGGATGAAAGGCGGTGCATTCATGGCGAAGAAGAAAACGAAAAAAATCGGCAAGCCGAGCAGATTGCTCTATTGGCTTATGTATCATTTTCTTTATCCGCGCTATCGGCGGCGGTATGGCCTGACGCTGGACACCGCAGCCTTGAAGGAGATCAAGGGCCCCGCCCTTGTGATTGCACCGCACACCTCAAACAAGGATCACTGGCTGCTTGGC
>JAZQVK010000085.1:0-3275 GCA_045631765.1 Eubacteriales bacterium | reverse complement strand
CCTCCCGCAGCTCCCAATACCGGGCTACGATCTCGTCTTTATAGTTTTCACACAGCTTTGTCCACAGATTGTTACCATAAAAGTTAAAATGGCCGTTTGAACGCATGGTAGGCATCATATCCGATACGGCGTTATAATGCTTGCCATCCCAGAACATGCCGCAAACACCGTCCATATCGTACATAGAGGGGATCCACACCTTGCCATCGTAGGTGGCCCAGAGAATGTTTTTAGAGGTATTGTCCTTAGCACAGATCATGTAGGTAAAGAGCATGTTATCAATGGCGGCATCTACGTCTAAATATTGGCCAATGCCGGCACGGAAGGCTGCACCATCGTTGTTATTCACAAAGCTCATCAGCGCGTTAAAGCTGTCAGCCACCCAAGCTGTATCAGGGGTAGAGCAATATTCCAGCTCCCAGCCGCCGGAAACGTAATCCTTCGGCACCGGTGCTTTGAAGGCAACCGAATCGCCCCACACCTCGCCAAACAGCATGGCCTGCTTCAAATGCACGTCATCATTATCCATGCCAAACATCCATTCATCCTTGGGGATGTTCATGGTATAGAAGCCGTGGTAGGTACCGTTGACGTACACCAGCACGGGGTAGCCGTCAATGGCTCCACCGTTCGGCGCTAATGCTAAGGGGTCGCCCGTTTCCAGCCGGGTCTGTACCACATCACCGTACAGGCGGCCACAGACTACGTTACGGGATTGCGAAAAGTCTACGTAATTGGCTTTGAGACAGTATTTGCTTTCGTTACCCCAGCCAAAGGGGTCAAACTTCAGCTTTTTGGTCATATACTTATCGGTATAGAACCGAATGGTATAGTTCTTTTTGGGATACCCGGCAGAGGAAGCACCCTGCACCTTCAACGTTACGGTACAATCAAAGGAGATATCCGCGCTGACGTAGGAGGCCTCAAAGGCTGTTTCATTGTTCTTGCTGACACCGTTTACCGAGCCCTTGATGTAGATGACCGGCACGCCGGTGCTGGCCGGGTCGATGGCCGGAATGGTGCGGTTCCATTCGGTCTGGCATAGTGTACAGCGGTAAAGCCCTGTGCCTGCGTTCAGCAGCGTGGCCTTCTGCGTTTCCTCCGCCAGCACGACCTCGTGCGAGGGAGAAAGAATCAGGCTGCAGTACTTGCAGCTTCTGGTACGGCAGATATCGTTCGGCTCAAAGCTGTGGTCGCCGATCGAGGTCTCATCCCCCTGCTTGATTTCGCCGCAGCCCGTGCAGGTATACACCGTGTAGCCGCCGCATTGGCAGGTAGCGTCTACCACATCGGTAGCCTCGTAGGTGTGATCCGTGGCCGCACGCTGAACCGTTTTACAGGTCAAGCAGGTGCGCGTTTTACAGGTCGCTTCGCTGTCCCAGCGGTGGCCGGCGGCGGCGATCGTCTCGCCGGCATAGCTATCCCCGCAGGAAGCGCAGGTGTATGTGATCTGCCCCTCTGTTGTGCAGGTTGGGTCGGTTCGTTCCTCTTGGTAATCATGCTGGCAGCAGCCGCTCAGCAAAAGCAGCGCAGCAAGCAGCAAAAGGGCAAGCAGCCAGAGTTTTTGATAATGCTTCATAGAGTTCCTCCTCACGGAGTACTTTTCTTTATTTTATCATAGCTTGTTATCACTGTCAAGCAAGTTTCACAATTTTTTGTAAGGAATATTCCTTTTTATCAGCAATCTGATTGAAAACGCCTTCTATATATGGTATAATGAATAAAAAATTTAGGAGGTACTATCATGAAGGAGCCTTCCCTTTCTGCCGTTCGGGCGGCAAGCCGCGCCGCCGTAGAGCGGATCCGCACCTACCACATCAAGGGATTTCCCGGTGCTGCCGGCACCGTATTTTTGATCTCCAACGCCTACCCCGGCGTATGGATGGAGCACACCTACGATGCGCTGGCCTGGGTCAATTTAGACCCAAGCGACCCCGGCATCGCCCTGCGCCAGACCAAGCTGTTTCTTGACCGGCAATCGGAAGAGGGGCAATTCCCCTTCCGCTTTGTTGATATCTCTAATCCACATTGGGGCGGGCAGCCGCAGCCGCGCAATATGAACCACATGCAGGAATGCGTTTCCTTTATGCGGCTGTGCTTAGAGTCGCATTGCCTCAACCCCGGCGATAGCAACTATCTGGCATCTACCTACCAGGCCGGCTGCCGCCGCGACCAATGGATGGTAGAGCACCGCATGCAGACCGGCCGCGGGCTGATCGAAATGTACTGCGGCTATGACACAGGCCACGATAACAGTGAGCGCCTGCGCGGCATGAAATATGAGGGCTGGGTTTGCGAGGACGGTGGCTATATGCCGACAGACTGCCCCGTGGCCCCTATACTTGCCACCGATATGAACGCCAATTTCTACGGCAACCGCATTGCACTGGCCGAGATGGCCGACCTGCTCGGCAAGCCGGAGGAGGCCGCTGCCTGGCGCAAGAAGGCAGAAGATATCCGCGAGAAGATGTTTGAACTGCTGTTTGATGAAAAGGATTGCTTCTTCTACGACGTAGACAAGCACGGCAAGCGCCGCCGCATCAAGAGCATTGCCATCACCAACGTGATCTTAGAGGACGTCTGCTCGCCTGCGCTGGTTAACGAGATCTACGAGCGGCACCTCGCCAACCCGGAGGAGTTTGCTACCCCCTACCCCTTCCCCTCTTTGGCTATGAATGACCCGCGCACACGCCCGCATAAGCATAACAATGACTGGGGCTATTTCTCTATGGGTCTGACGGCGCTGCGCTCTCTGCGTTGGATGCCGCGCTACGGCCGTGAAAAGGAAATGCACGAGATGATGCGTGCCTGGGTCAAGGCCTGGACGAACTGCTTTGACACCATGCCCTTCGGGCAGGAGCTTGACCCCTATTCCGGCAAGCCCTCGGATTGCAGCAGCTGGTACAGCGCCACCATGCTTTACTACCTGCACGCCGTTCGCGAGCTGGGTCTGTTTGACGAGCTATAAGTATCAAAAGGGATGGAGATTTCAAAATCTCCATCCCTTTTGTTTAATGGTGAATTATACTATCAAGTGCAACACTTTTAAGGAAAAAAACACTCATATTGAATCCTGTGTTATAATGAAGTTACCACACACCAAAATAACAAAAGGAGAACAATATGAGCTATATCCATTTTACCATAGAAGAACGCTGTTGTCTACGGGAATTTTACAAAAAAGGTTACAGTTACAGAAAAATTGCAAAATTGTTGGGTAGAAACGTGAGTTCTGTGTCGCGAGAGCTGCGTCGGAATTGCACACACATGTACGA
>JAZQVK010000084.1:0-2290 GCA_045631765.1 Eubacteriales bacterium | reverse complement strand
CCAGAACCAGAGCGGCGAGAGCATGGAGTATTTTGACCCTGAGACCAACGAAAAGTTCATCCCCTATGTGGTGGAGCCGTCTCTCGGTGCTGACCGCGTGACGCTGGCCTTCCTGGTTGACGCGTATGATGAAGAAGATGTTGGCGAGGGCGACGTGCGCGTGGTTCTTCGTCTCCACCCGGCGCTGGCACCTGTTAAGGTGGCTGTGCTGCCCCTTTCCAAGAAGCTTTCGGATAAGGCCATCGAGCTGTCTGACGAGCTTTCTAAGTATTTCAATACCGAGTTTGATGAGACCGGCTCGATCGGTAAGCGCTACCGCCGCCAGGATGAGATCGGTACGCCCTTCTGCGTGACCTACGATTTCGATACCGAGAACGACGGCTGCGTGACCGTGCGTGACCGCGATACCATGGAGCAGGTGCGTATGCCTATGTCTGAGGTGCGTGCCTACGTAGAAAAGAAGCTCGCATTCTGATGGGCTGCCTCAACACCTCGCTCTGCTATATTGAGCAGGGCGGCCGCTATCTGATGCTGCACCGCACCAAGAAAAAGCAGGATCCGAACGCTGGTAAATGGATCGGCGTAGGCGGTAAATTCGAGGATGGGGAAAGCCCCGAGGAATGTGCCCGGCGCGAGGTAGAGGAGGAGACAGGGCTTTCGCTCTCCTCCCTCTCTCTGCGTGGCATCGTTACCTTCGTTTCAGACGTGTGCCCGACGGAATATATGTTCCTGTTCACCGCCGATCAGTTTACCGGCGAGCTGCGCGTGTGTGACGAGGGCGAGCTGGCTTGGATAGAAAAGGAAAAGGTGCTCTCGCTTCCGCTCTGGGAGGGGGATCGCGTATTCCTGCGCCTGATCTGTGAAGAAAGACCGTTCTTTTCCTTGAAGCTTTCCTATCATGGCGATGAACTGATCTCCGCCGTGCTGGACGGCAAGTTGATTGCTATATAACAAGAAAAAGCGCTGAACGCACAGCGCTTTTTCTTTGCTTTTTTGGGGGTATAATTGGTCGAAAAACAGAAAAAATACGTCTCCTATCCCCACCAAGAGGGCAAAAAACGCCCCAGGTATTGACAAATGAAGTGATATGTGGTACAATATCGGTGTAATCTTGTATTCAAAACCAGGTGCGTTTATTTTCACCAATATATAAAGGAGAACTGAGATGAGCTCTTTTGCGATTTTTACCGATACCGGCTGTGATATCGCCTTAGACGTGCTGGCTAAGTGGGACGTGCACTGTGCCTGCCTTTCTTTTAAGTTTACCGACGAGGATACCGTCTATCTGAATAATGAGATGCCGACCAAGGAGTTTTATGCCGCTATGCGCGAGGGGCGCCAGGCAAAGACCTCGGCTGTCAATAGCGAGACCTTTCGCATGATGTTTGAAGAGGAGCTGAAGGCGGGCAAGGATCTGCTTTACCTCGGCCTTTCCTCCGGCATCAGCAACACCTTCAACGCCGGGCGCATCGCGGTCGAGCAGCTGAAGACCGACTACCCGGATCGCAAGATCCTGGCGGTGGACCCGCTCTCTGCCTCCGCAGGCCTTGGCATGTGGGTGGCTATCGCGGTAGAGATGCGTGAGGCCGGCAAGTCGATCGAGGAGGTTGCCCAGTATATTGAGGATAACCGCCTGGCCATGTGCCATTGGTTCACGGTTGACGATCTGGTGTATCTGAAGCGCGGTGGGCGTGTAAGCCCTGCCGTGGCCTTTGTGGGCGGCATGCTGGGCATTAAGCCGGTTATGCACGTGGATAACGACGGTCACCTGGCAAACGTGACCAAGGTGCGCGGTCGCCGCGCCGCCATCCGCGCGATGGCTGAGCGCTATGCAGCCTTAGCAAAGGATAAGGAAAACGGCACGATCTTTATCTCTCAGGCTGATTGCCTTGAAGATGCTGAGGCGCTGGTGGCTGATATTCAGGCACTTACCGGCCGTAAGAAGGGCGCTGACCATATTACCGACGTAGGCACCGTCATCGGCTCGCATTCCGGCCCCGGCACGCTGGCTCTCTTCTTCCTTGGCAGTGAGCGTTAATATCGGTAAAGGAGCGATCTATGCTGAGTAATATCGACGAAACGACCGCCTTTGCCATTCCGCCTGAGAAAAAAGAGGATCGTTACTTAGACGGCGAGCTTCTTTCTCGCATGGCACGCGGTGGCGCAGCCGAGCTGCGTACCAACGCCGAGGAGGTCAATCACCTGAACGTGTTCCCGGTTCCGGATGGGGATACGGGCGACAATATGTGCATGACCATCGAAAGCGGCGTAGCCGCTTTGGATAAGCTGG
>JAZQVK010000083.1:0-4663 GCA_045631765.1 Eubacteriales bacterium | reverse complement strand
CGCTACCTCCCGGAGGGAGACTTGTTTCACCTGGCGGCGAAAAGATCCTTCACTCGCTTTGCTCGTTCAGGATGACAGAAAGAGGAAGCCTGGAGAGAAAAACCGAATTTCACATACTGTCATTCTGCCCCCCACATACTGTCATTCTGAGTGAGCGAAGCGAGCGAAGAATCTTTCCGCGGAACGCAGAGCTTTTTACCGCGTGCTGCCCCTTTGCACGTGCATCTTGACAGCCAATCACGGCGTATGTTATAATGAGGGTAGAAAGGGGACGCTTTTTCACCATCATAAAAGGAGGCAATGCCATGAGAAAAACGATCTGCATCCTACTTGCCTTGTTTTGCTTGACACTCGCTGCCTGTCAGCCTGCGGTAACAGAGCCGCCCGAGGAGCCCATTTATAACGAGGCCTTAGAGCTGTATATGAACCAATGGGATCATTGGCTTTTGCGCACAAGGCTTCTTGATCGAGGTGTGATTCATGAGCGCATGCGCGAAGCACCAAAGGAATGGTATTATCATGGGCAACCCGTTGACGAGATGCTTAGCATTTTGCATGCCGACGGTGCAAGCATGAAAAGTATGAGTGGCCGAGTCGATGATCTGCTTTATGTAGGCACCTCCAGCGAATGGGATGATGAAAGCAAAGAGCAAATTTTTCGTGCCCATTGGAATATACACTATCATTTTGAAGGGCTAACGCTTTTGCGTGATGTTCGCATTGGGGATAGCATGGCAGACGTGCAAGAAAAGCTTGGAATAGCTGCCCATATACCGACTCAAGTGCATGAGAAGATAACGTTGGCGCGAACAGAGGAACGCTCGTTTGCCGTTATTCCCGAATTGGTCGATGGTCATATAGTCGGCTGGAGCTGGACGTATCAAAAAAAGATAGGGGAAAACACCACGAAAAACGTGTCGCTCTATTTCGCAAAGCAGGAGGAAGAAACGCTTGCAAAGGCCAAGCTGGTCTCTCTGAATCTGGGCATGCGGGACGTAACGTCATACGGCACAAAATAAAGCATACGTTCAAAAAGTTTTACGAAAAACCCCACACACCCTGCCCGGCCGCCTTGACAGGCGGCCGGGCTTTATGCTATAATAATAAAATGTAAAGAAGAGAAGGGGGTGGCGCCATGGATTATAAGGCAAGTGAATTACCAAGCGTGGCAGCGCTTTCCTTTCTTGGCGACGCGGTGCACGGGCTATACGTGCGGCGCATGCTGGTCGGGCGTGGTCTTGGCCGCTCCGGCGAGCTGAACGATGCGGCGCGTGCCCTCGTCTCTGCCGAGGGGCAGGCCGAGCAGGCTGCCCGCGTGCTGCCGCACCTTTACGAGCGCGAGCATGACGTTTACCGCCGCGCCTACAATTCCGGCCACCTGAATCGCCCACGCCACGCCAGCGGTGCCGATTACCGTGCCGCCACCGGCCTTGAGGCCGTGCTGGGCATGCTGGCCTATGAAGAAAAGGCAGAGCGCATAGAAGCGCTGATGCACCTGGCCATTCCACAAGAACAAAAAGAGACGGAGATAGAGAGATCATGATTCAAAAGATTAAAGGCACCATGGATATTTTCCCGGAGGAGGCAGTCCTGTTCCGCTATTTAGAGGGCATTATGCGCGAGGAGGCCGAGCATTACGGCTTTGGTGAGATCCGCACCCCCACCTTTGAATGGACAGACCTGTTCGTGCGCGGCGTGGGTGACACCACCGACGTGGTGCAAAAGGAAATGTACACCTTTGCCGACCGGGATGAGGAAAAGACCATCACCCTGCGGCCGGAGGGCACCGCCTCGGTTGCCCGTGCGCTGATTGAAAGCGGCAAGTGCGGCGATACCATGCCGCAGAAGTTCTACTACCTGATCAACTGCTTCCGGCACGAGAAGCCGCAGGCAGGCCGCTCGCGCGAGTTCTTCCAGTTCGGCACCGAGATGTTTGGCTCTGAGAGCCCGATGGCCGATGCCACCGCCATTGCGGTAGCCGCCTCGGTTCTGCGCCGCATCGGCCTGAAGAGCGTGCGCCTGCACCTCAATTCCATCGGCTGTAAGGAGTGTCGCCCGCAGTACCGCGCGGCGCTGCTTTCGCACTTTTCCGCGCATAAGGACAAGCTGTGCGATACCTGCCTTGACCGTATGGAAAAGAACCCGCTGCGCCTGCTTGATTGCAAGAACCCCGATTGTGCCGAGATCGCGAAAAAGGCGCCCCGCACCATCGACCACCTTTGCCCGGCGTGCGAGGCTCATTTCAAGACCCTGTGTACCTGCTTAGATAAGATGGAGATCCCCTACGTGGTCGATCCCTCGATCGTGCGCGGTCTGGATTACTATACCCGCTCGGTATTCGAGTTCGTGGCCGAGGGCATTGGCGCCCAGTCTACCGTTTGCGGCGGTGGCCGCTATGACGGGCTGGTCTCATCGATCGGCGGGCCCGAGCTGCCCGGCATCGGCTTTGGTATGGGCATTACCCGCGTGATCTTGGCCATGAAGGCCGAGGGCGTGGAGATCCCCGTAGCGCCTAGCCCCTGCCTGTATATCGCCGCCCTGGGCGAGGCCGCCGGCATTGAGGCCATGGCCATTACCGAGCGCCTGCGCGGCAAGGGCCTGTACGTCGAGTGCGACGTGGTTGGCCGCAGCCTGAAGGCACAGATGAAGTATGCCAACAAGCTGAATGCCGCCTATACGCTCATTTTGGGTGATAGCGAGGTAGAGAGCGGCCGCGCCCAGCTGCGCAACATGCAGGATGGCACGCAGACCGAGGTCACGCTTGCCGATTTCACCCTGCCGCTATGATGGAAAGAGAAAAATTTCTACCCGTCACCGCCGCTGACGTTGCCGCCCGCGGCTGGGATGGGGTAGATTTCGTATACGTCACGGGAGATGCCTACGTAGACCACCCCTCCTTTGGGGTGGCCATCATCTCCCGTGTTTTAGAAGCAGCCGGCTTCCGCGTGGCCATCCTTGCCCAGCCGGATTACAAGAGCGCGAATGATTTTCGCCGTTTTGGCCGCCCGCGCCTTGGCTTTTTGGTCACGGCCGGCAATATTGACTCGATGGTGGCGCACTACACCGTGGCCAAGCGCCGCCGCACAAGCGACTATTATTCACCCGGCGGTAAGATGGGCAAGCGGCCTGATCGCGCCGTGATCGTGTATTGTAACCGTATTCGCGAGGCCTACGGTGATGTTCCTATCTTTTTGGGCGGCCTGGAGGCCCCCTTGCGCCGCTTCGCGCATTACGATTACTGGGAGGATCGCATCCGCCGCAGCATTTTGGTCGATTCGCGCGCCGATATTCTGACCTACGGTATGGGCGAGAATATTCTGCGCCGCCTGGCCGAGCTGCTTGATCGCGGCATACCGATCCGCAAGATCCGCGACGTGCGCGGCTGCGTCTTTTTGGCTGCGCGGGATGAGCGCGTGCATTTCGAGGCGGTCGAATGCGGCGATTTTAACGAGATCAAGCAGGGCGGGCGTGCCTATGCCCAGGCCTTTGCCACGCAGTATAACAACCAGGATGCCATCACCGGCAAGGCTCTGATCGAATATTACGATGATAAGATGCTGGTGGCCAACCCACCTATGCCGCCGCTCGAGCAGGAGGAGCTGGATGCCGTGTACGCCCTGCCGTACGCCCGCACCTACCACCCGGATTATGAGGCAGAGGGCGGCGTGCCCGCGATCGAGGAGGTCAGATTCTCGATCGCACACAACCGCGGCTGCTTTGGCTCCTGCAATTTCTGCGCCATCACCTTTAACCAGGGGCGTGCCGTGCGCGCGCGCAGCGAGGAAAGTGTGCTGCGCGAGGCAAGAGAGATTGCCGCCATGCCGGATTTTAAGGGCTATATTCACGACGTGGGCGGCCCCACGGCTAATTTCCGCCATCCCGCCTGCGAAAAGCAGCTGACAAAGGGCGTGTGCCTAAATCGCAAATGCCTCTTTCCCACCCCCTGCCGCAATCTGCGCGTTGACCACAAGGAATACGCCCGCATGCTGCGTAAAATTGAAGAAATTCCGCGTGTAAAGAAGGTCTTTATCCGCTCCGGCATTCGCTACGATTATCTCTTGGCCGACCCGGATCGGTCATTCTTCCGCCAGCTGGTGACCCACCACGTCAGCGGCCAGCTGAAGGTGGCGCCCGAGCATTGCGCCGCCGCCACGCTCTCTTGCATGGGCAAGCCCTCGATCGCGGCGTACGAGGCGTTTAAGAAGGAATATTTCCGCCTCTCGCACGAGGCGGGGCTTGAGCAGTATCTGGTGCCCTACCTGATGTCCAGCCACCCGGGTGCCGGCCTGCGCGAGGCGGTAGAGCTGGCGCTCTTCTTAAAAAAGGAGGGCTACATGCCCGAGCAGGTGCAGGATTTTTACCCCACCCCCGGCACCGTTTCTACCGTGATGTACGCCACCGGGCTTGACCCGCTGACCGGCAAGAAGGTCTACGTGGCTAAGGATTACCACGAAAAGCAGCTGCAACGTGCCCTCTTGCAGTACAGCCGCCCGCAAAACGCCGACCTGGTGCGCGAGGCGCTGCGCCTTTGTGGGCGCGAGGATCTGATCGGCACGGGTAAGGAACGCTTAGTGCGTGAGGCGCGCCCAAGCGCCACCCTGACCAAGCCCCAAAGGGGGGCAAAGCGGCAGGGCAGCGGCGTGCAGTATCACGGCCACCGCCC
>JAZQVK010000082.1:0-2001 GCA_045631765.1 Eubacteriales bacterium | reverse complement strand
CTTCACCATCTGGCAGAAGAAGACCATCGAGTTCGTTCGTGAAAAGTACGGTGACTCGGTTAAGATCGGCGCGGGTAACGTAGTTGACAGAGACGGCTTCCGCTTCCTTGCCGAGGCAGGTGCCGACTTCGTGAAGGTGGGTATCGGCGGTGGCTCTTTCTGCATCACCCGCGTGACCAAGGGTATCGGCCGTGGCCAGGCCACCGCGCTGATCGAGGTTTGTGCCGAGCGTGACCGCTACTTCAAGGAGACCGGTATCTACATCCCCGTCTGCTCAGATGGTGGTATCGTATACGATCACCACATCACCCTCTCGCTTGCCATGGGTGCTGATTTCGTTATGCTGGGCCGCTACTTTGCCCGCTTTGATGAAAGCCCGTCGCAGCGCGTCAGCATTGGCGGTACCTATTATAAGGAGTACTGGGGCGAGGGCTCTGCCCGTGCCCGTAACTGGCAGCGCTATGACCTGGGCGGCGATAAGAAGCTCTCCTTTGAAGAGGGCGTTGATTCCTACGTTCCCTATGCCGGCAGCTTAAAGGATAACGTGGCGATGTCTCTTGCCAAGGTGCGCTCCACCATGTGCAACTGCCGCGCACTTTCCATTCCCGAGCTGCAGGAAAAGGCAGTTCTGACGCTGGTATCGGCTACCAGTATCGTTGAGGGCGGCGCCCACGACGTTATCCAAAAGGATAAGGGCAACCCGGTAAAGTAAAGGAAGGAGAAAGAGAAATGGATTCTAACGTTCGTCCCGCCAGCATGGCGCGTATTACGACCCGCGCGCTTGCTGATGCGTTTATTGAAGAGCAGATCGCTGCTATTCGTTCAGAGATCGGTGATAAGAAGGTTCTTCTTGCCCTTTCCGGCGGTGTAGATTCCTCTGTTGTAGCCGCCCTGCTGGTAAAGGCTATTGGCCGCCAGCTGGTCTGCGTGCACGTTAACCACGGCCTGATGCGTAAGGATGAGTCCGAGAACGTGATCGAGGTGTTCAGAAACCAGCTTGACGTAAACCTGGTGTATGTGGACGCTACCGACCGCTTCCTGGATCTGCTTGCCGGCGTTTCCGACCCGGAAAAGAAGAGAAAGATCATCGGTGCCGAGTTTATCAACGTCTTTGCCGACGAGGCGCGCAAGCTCAGCGGTGTTGATTATCTTGCACAGGGAACCATCTATCCCGACATTTTGGAAAGCCAGAAGCAGGCCGAGGGCAAAAAGGCTGTTAAATCGCACCACAACGTTGGTGGCCTGCCTGAGGATCTGCAGTTTAAGCTGGTAGAGCCTATCAAGCTTCTCTTTAAGGATGAGGTTCGCGTGGTTGGCGAGGCGCTTGGCCTGCCGCACGCCATGGTATACCGCCAGCCGTTCCCGGGCCCCGGCCTTGGTGTTCGTTGCCTGGGCGCCATCACGCGTGATCGCCTGGCCGCCCTGCGCGAGGCAGACGCCATTCTGCGTGAGGAGTTTGCCAATGCCGGTCTTTCTGAAAAGGTATGGCAGTATTTCATCGTCGTTCCAGATGTCAAATCGGTCGGCGTAAAGGATGAAAGCCGCTATGAGGGCTGGCCTGCCATTATCCGCGCCGTAAACACCGTTGACGCGATGAGCGCCACCATTGAGGAGATTCCCTACGCCATTCTTCACAAGATCACCGCTCGCATCACGGCAGAGGTGGACGGCATCAACCGTGTGCTCTATGACCTCACGCCGAAGCCCTGCGGCACGATTGAGTGGGAATAAGAGGTCTACAAAAAACGCCGTCGGCAAATCTATTGCCGTGTAAAACACGGTATACCGTCGGCTTTTCCCGTATATGAAAGGAAAGTGTTGTTTCATGAACAGTAATGAACGCAAGGTAGGTACCGTTTCCCGCGGTATCCGTTGCCCCATCATTCGTGAAGGAGACGACCTTGCCGCAATCGTAAGTGACAGCGTTATTGAAGCGGCTCAGTTCGAAGGTTTTGAACTCAGAGACCGCGACGTAATTTCCGTAACAGAATCCATCGTAGC
>JAZQVK010000081.1:0-5565 GCA_045631765.1 Eubacteriales bacterium | reverse complement strand
GTGCTATTGGCGAGCCGTTAGAGGTAGAGGATTATCATTGTCCACGGTGCGGCAAGTTGCTATTTAGAGCCACAAAGGGAAGTGATGCATGGATTATCGTATACTGCAAGCGTTGTCATCGTGAGATGCCCGTATCTGTGCGCACACGGCGAAAAATTGGTTTTTAAGGAGTAAAACTATGACAAAGCATTTTTGTGACCTTTGTAACAGGGAAGCGCATCTTGTTTCATTGGTGCGTGTTCGTGAAGTTATTCCGCTGGCGGCGGTAGTAGAGGATGTATGCTTTAGCAATAAAGAATTGTGTCCAGAATGTCAAGAAAATTACTACCAAAGAGCCAGCGTGGTGCTCGTTAAAGTGTGGGAGGATTTGAGTCGTGATACGAAAATGGTCGAGTAAGTATGACAAAGCCATAGGCAAAAAAATAAAGCAATGGCGGCAAGATAGAGCCATGAGTCAGCAAGAGGTTTCCGATCGTTGTATGCTGAAATTTGGTTATTATATCACCCAGCACGTAATCTCTAACAGAGAAAACGGAAAAAGCGCCGTATCTGCTCTTGATTTCGTGGTGTTGGCTTCGGTGCTCGGTGTAGTGCCGGAAAGAGCATTGCAGGACTTACAAAGCGTACTCAAATAGGCAAATGAAAAACACCCCTTGACAGAGAAGAAAAGCCGTGTTATAATGGTTGCAGTTTGAGGGTGTCAATTATACAAAATGCAAATTTTGTATAATCAAGGGGAGTGGTTTGGCTATAAATGGGACTCAGTGCGGCATTTTTTGCGAGGTAGTTGAGGTGTGGATGGCTCCAGGTACCGATTTATGTTATTATGTCAAGTAAATAGCGTGTGGATGGATATTTTGTCACAAAAATTCAAAATCTCAAATAATTATAGCACATCAAAGATACAAAATATTTAATAGCGCACATAGGTAAAAAACGATGGCGTGAGGATAGAGTCATGAGCCGGCTAATGAGTTCGGATCTCTGCGCTCGGCCTTTGCCATAAAAGTTCAGTTTCGACCTCCTGGTGGGGGCTTTTATATTTGTTCGCCTATAGACTTGATTTTTTATTGAATATTTGGTATCATATATATGTTATTCCCTTTGCAAAAAAGCAAGAAAAATCCAATTGTTTATTTTTTAACAAGCAGAGGAGCGCGGGAACTCTTCTTTTGTAGATATTTCCTTTTTGTTGCTTCTCCGCCGCGCAGATGCCGCTCTGACTTGTTTTGCTCCAATATCCGCTTAGCTTCTACATATAAAGGGTGGTTTATGTGCTTCAGCCGTATGGCGATGTCTTTGTGGACGGTGCTTTTGCTGATTGAGAAATACTGCGCTGCTTGTCTGACAGTTGCGTGGTGCTCGATTACGTATTGCGCTAATGCCTCGCATCGTTCTTCTTGCGTTTGGTAGATCATATTGGCAGCCCCTTCACAATTTCGTTATTTCAATATATGAAAGGCTTGTTTTTGGCATGCAGAAAGAAGATATAAAATTTGAAAATTCTACCGTTTTGGAAGGCATGACTTCCCTGCGCGCATTGTTTGCAGCGCAAAAGGCGGGCATCAACGACCGCAAGGTTTTAAGATTGTTATATGCTGCCTCGCGGGAGGAAAAATTGTATAAAGAGCTTTCTTTTTTGCGAGCGATGGGGCGTGAGCAAGGCTTCCCTGTTCTGGCTGCCAGCGACGATGAAATCAGCGCTTTATCTGTTGGCAGCTCGCACGGCGGCGTGCTTGCCGAATGTGGTGTGCGCACATTGCAACCGCTGCGCGAGGCGCAGAGCATTCCGGAAAATGGATTTTATGCGATGATTCAAGGCATTGAGGATCCTTATAATTTTGGGTACGCCATCCGCTCTTTATACGCATGTGGGGTTAACGGCATCGTTTTATCTGAACGGAATTGGTTGAGTGCGGCGGGTGTTGTGGCGCGTTCCTCGGCCGGTGCTTCAGAAATGTTGCCGGTTTACGTGGCGGAGCCGACAGAGGCCGCAGACTTGTTTCACGAGTACCATTATACCGTTGTGTGCGCGGATGAACGGACTGATCACCTGCTTCACAAAACAGTGCTGAAAAAGCCAATTCTATTGATCGTTGGTGGTGAGCGCCGCGGCATTTCACGCACGCTGTTGGAAAAGGCAGATCTGTTGGTTAAGATTGGCTACGGGCGAGAATTCAAGGCTTCCCTTTCGGCTGCCTCTGCTACGACCATGTTGGCATATGAGATCTTTAGACAAAATTGCGAATAAAAAAATACACCCTTGCGGGCGTATTTTTATGTTGTAAAAGATGCCTGTTGAGAGCGTTGTCGGTAGCTTTGATATAGATCGGAATATCCATATCAAGAAAGTTGAATTAAGCTTTCAATCGTTTTTTGCATGTGGTCGTTTGGGGTTCTATTCGGCTGAAAAATGTAAAACCCGGCGGATTTTTCAATCTGCCGGGTTTTATTGCTGCGTATTTTGTTATTCGCCGTAACCGTCGGGGTTCATCTTCTGCCATCTTGCAGAGTCCTCGCACATCTTGGCAAGATCACGCTCTGCACGCCAGCCAAGAACCTCGGCTGCCTTTGCGGGATCGGCATAGCACTCTGCAATGTCGCCGGGGCGGCGCTCTGCGATAACGTACTTCACCTCAGAGCCATAGGCCTTCTCGAACGCGGCAACGATCTGCAACACAGAGTAGCCAACGCCGGTGCCGATGTTGAAGTACTCAATCCCCTGCACCTTTTCAGTGCGAGAAAGAGCCTTAAGGTGCGCCAGCGCCAGGTCAACTACGTGGATGTAGTCGCGCACGCCGGTACCGTCGGGAGTCGGATAGTCGTTACCAAACACGTTCAACTGCGGCAGCTTGCCTGCTGCAACCTTGGCAACGTACGGCAGCAGGTTGTTCGGAATACCCTTGGGGTCTTCACCAATCAGGCCGCTTTCGTGTGCGCCGATGGGATTGAAGTAACGAAGAATAGAAACGCTCAGGTTGCCGTTAGCCGTGCAAGCATCCTTCATGATGCGCTCGATCATCAGCTTGGTCTCACCATAGGGGTTGGTGGTAGAAAGCGGGAAATCCTCGCGGATCGGCACCGTCTTCGGCATGCCGTATACCGTAGCCGAGGAGCTGAACACAATGCGGTTGACGTTGTGCTTCTGCATAGCCTCCAGCAGGATGAACGTACCGGTCAGGTTGTTGTGATAATACAGCAGCGGCAGCTTGCAGGATTCACCAACAGCCTTGAGACCTGCGAAGTGAATAACAGCATCAATTTCGGGGTGCTTTGCGAACACCTCGTCAAGGGCGGCTGCATCGAGAAGGTCTACCTGGTAGAAGGTGGGCCTTTTGCCGGTGATCGTTTCAATGCGATCCAGAACGCACAGCTTGCTGTTAGAAAGGTTGTCAACGATAACGACCTGCTCGCCAGTCTTGAGCAGCTCTACAACGGTATGCGAACCAATGTAGCCGGTACCGCCTGTTACAAGAATTGCCATAATGATATCCTCCTATATGTATATAAGATCAGAGCTTCCAAAGCCCATCGGGATATACGCCGCTTGCGATCATCTCGCGGATGCAGGCAACTACCTCGGCTTTATCATCCGGGTAGGTAACGCCGTGCCACTTATCATTGGTCTTCAAAACCTTTAGATCGCACTTCCCTGCCTTGTTCATTTCAGAGGCAACGGTGGGCAGGAAATATTCACCCTTCATCAGATCCGTGCTTGGATCGGTTAAGAATTTACGGAAGCCATCCTCGGCAAATTCAAAGATAGAGGGATCAAAGCCGAAGAAGTTCATTGATGCGATGCTATCGTAATCCAGATCGACCCATGCGTCACCATCAGCAAATTCAGCATGCTGGTGATTGTCAGCATGGCGGATCTTGGTGCGCTCGGTAATGCTACGCAGCATACCGTTTTCATCAGCCACGCAAATGCCGCGGGAAACCGTGCCATGCTCTGTCAAGGTGTTCTTTAATACGTAACCAACCATGCAGAAGTGGCCGTATTTATCGGTCTTGTTCATGTATTCTGCGGCCAGGCGATATGCCTCGGGACCGTAGTAGTCATCAGCGTTGATCACGGAAAACTTCTCCGTAATGGCATTCTTTGCGCACAGCAGTGCATGGGCGGTTCCTAACGGCTTTACACGCTCAGCGGGGAGCGTTACCGTTCCAGTGGGGATATCCATGCCCTGGAACACGTACTCTACGTTAATGACCTTTTCAATGCGCTTTCCGATCGTGGAACGGAAAAGCTCGTAATTTTCTTCTTTGATAACAAAAACGACCTTTGTATAACCGGCACGCAGTGCATCGTATACAGAGAAATCAATGATAAATTCGCCGTGCGGTGTCATGGGGTCGAGCTGCTTTAAGCCACCGTAGCGAGAGCCCATGCCGGCGGCAAGAACCAAAAGTGTCATACGCCTATTCCTTTCTGATGATAGTATAAAGAGAGCAGATATTACTCTGCTCTCTTTACGGATTAGTCGGCGTATACGCTGACCTTCTTCTTATCTCTGGTCATATGCTCAAACTTAACCTTGCCGTTTACGAGAGCATACAAGGTGTCATCGCTGCCCAGGCCAACGCCCGTGCCGGGATGGATCTTGGTGCCGCGCTGTCTGACGATGATGTTGCCAGCCAGAACGGTCTGGCCGTCAGCACACTTTACGCCAAGGCGCTTGGACTCGCTGTCACGACCGTTTTTGGTAGAACCTACGCCCTTTTTGTGAGCAAAGAACTGCAAACTGAGTCTCAACATTCTCAAGTACCTCCATATCAGAATACGATCTTAAATAATCAGCTCTTCTACTTCTTCAACGCTGAGAAAGTCATAATACTCTTCAACGAGATCGTTTAATTGGAAGAAGTAAGCCTGTATAAGCCCCGAAACGGCATAACGCTTGGCATCATCTTCCTCATAAGCAGGAAGCGCGCCTCTGGCAATGACCTTGATATCGGTGGTCTTTTCATCAATGATATACTGTACGTCCGACGCGTAAGAAATTTCAATCGCGTTGATGATCAGCATGGTCATAGCGGAAAGTGCCGCACAAAGCACATCGTCACCCGCCTCGCCGTAGCCGGTATGCCCGGTCTCCTCAAAGGCGTAGTAAACACCGTTGGACTTATAAAATGTGACCTTTGTCATAAATTAGCCTGCGATCTTGGTAATGCGGATCTTGGTATAAGCCTGTCTGTGGCCGATCTTCTTTTTCTCGTTCTTCTTAGCCTTGTACTTGAAAACGTAGATCTTCTTGCCCTTGCCGGACTTCACAACGGAAGCCTCAACAGTAGCACCTGCCACGTAGGGAGCGCCAACAGAAAGCGTCTCGCCGGCAACTGCCAGAACCTTATCAAAGGTTACGGTAGCGCCATCTTCAACCTCGAGCTTCTCGATGAAGATTTCATCGCCTTCGCTGACTTTGTACTGCTTTCCACCAGTTTCAATGACTGCAAACATGAAAAGCACCTCTCTTTCATTCAAAGTCGCTGCCGCAGGCGGCAATACCGAAGTACCGCGCTTAAACACCTCCAAGCATGCGTCAAATTATTCTATCATATATA
>JAZQVK010000080.1:0-3181 GCA_045631765.1 Eubacteriales bacterium | reverse complement strand
GTAATACGGTTACAAAATTCCGTAAAACTCTCTCTTTTCTGCTTTTTATAAGTGATATTCTTTGCTGGCGCAAAGAGTGATATTGCCCTTCGGGCAGTGATATTGTTCGGCTATGCCTTCCAGTGATATTCTATTCGCCTTAAAACTTGCGAAGCAAATAACACTCGGCGACAGCCGAATATCACTGCGCAGCAATAGAACTCGCTGCAGGCGAATAGAACTGGGGTGATACTCCGTTAAGAGTATCACGCCAACGGTGCTGCGCTTTTTGTCATAGAGAAACGGGAGCCGAGGTGGCCACGCGTGCATGCGGGCCGATGGCCGCCGCGGCGCGGCGCGCCTGCGATAGCGTATGGAACAGCCCGAATACGGAAGGCCCGCTACCGCTCATACAAGCGGCGTAGGCACCAAGCGAAAGCAGCTGCGCGCGCAGCGCGGTGGCTGCCGGGCAGGTAGGCAGCACTACCGGCTCAAAGGCGTTATATACCGCCTCTGCCGAGGTGTGCAGCCGCCCGCCCGCCATGGCGCGATAAAGCCGCTCCGGCCGGCCGCCGTGCGGCACGCTGCCATCAAAGCGGTGATAATATTCATCCATAGCAGCAAAGGCGCGCGGCGTAGAGACCCGCTCGCGCCCGTTAGCCAGCACGATATACAGCGGCGCGCCACAGGCAAGCGGGCGCATCTCCTCCCCCCTGCCACGGCAGATCTGGGTGCCACCCACCATGCAAAAGGGCACGTCTGATCCAAGGGTGGCACCAAGAGAGAGCAGCTCGTCCTGCCCCAGCGGGTAACCGGCCAGCTCGTTCAGAGCCAGCAAAACAGCAGCGGCATCGCTACTGCCGCCGGCCAGGCCGGCAGCAATGGGTAGGTTCTTGCGAATATAGATCTGCACGCCAGCACTCAGTCCTGCTTGCGCCAAGAATGCATCTGCCGCGCGATAAGCCAGGTTTTTGGAGTCAAGCGGCAGGCGCGCGCCACTTACGTGCAGCCGGATATCGCGCGCCTCACCCGAAGAGATGCGCACGGTAACGTCATCGTGCAGCGAGATGCTGTGCATGACCGTTAACAGTTCGTGAAAGCCATCCTCACGGCAGGAGATCACATCCAAATACAGATTGATCTTCGCGTAGGCCGCACGAGTCACCTGCGTATCGCCATCGGCTTGTATGGTTGCTTCTGCCATTTGCTGCCCTCCTTTATTGCGCGGATTTGTGTTTTTTGTTTTCGACAACACCGCAAACTGATACTATTATAGCACATTTATGAAGAAATTGCAAACTTTGTAATTTATTTTTATTCATGCGGCCAAGATACTTGATTTCACATAAAAAATCCTGTATAATGAATTGTGTAGATATTTTTTGAGAAGGGAGACGGTGCCTATGCTGCGCTTTCAAAAGAATGATCGCTATACTTCGATCGCCATTTACGCCTTTATCGTGCTGGCCACGCTGATGCTGGGCGTCGTGATCTGCATCAATATTCCCTTCATCATGGGGCAGTTTTGGCGCTTTGTCAACGTGCTGCGCCCTATTACCTTTGCTATGGCCTTTGCTTACATCTGCAACCCGATCGTGCGCTACGCGGAGAAGCGGCTGCTAAAGCGGCTACAGGATCGCAAGCACCTGGCGCGTTTTCTTTCCCTGCTGCTGACCTACCTCTTCCTTTCGGCGATCATTGCCGTTTTAACGTTCATGATCGTGCCGCAGATCGCCTATAACTACCAGGATTTCAGCAACAATATCGTCAGATACATCAACCTGTTGACCGAGCGCGTAGACGGCTGGATCCGTGATACGGGCATCTTTGGAGAAAGCTATGACGGTCTGGCCAATCTGATCCACCCCTCTGACATTGCATCGGCCATCTCCACCGCGCTTGGCTGGCTGACCGCACAGCTTGGCACCCTTAGCCTGCAGCTGCTGGAGACGGCAGGCGTTGTTCTGATCGGCATTTTGCTTTCCGCCTCTATGCTTTATCACAAGGAGGCAATTGCCGCTTCCGTCAAAAAAATCGTGTTGGCAATATTCCCACGCCGCATCTATCGCGGCGCGCGCGAGGCGCTTCTGTTTGCCGACCGCGCCTTTGGCCAGTTTATTCTCGGCAAGCTGATCGATTCCTTCATCGTGGGGGTGATCACCTTCGTCGTGCTGGCGATCGTGCAGATGCCCTACTACCCCCTGATCAGCGCGATCGTATGCGTGACCAGCATTATTCCCGCCTTTGGCTACGTGATCGGTGCGATACCCAGCTTCTTTATCATCCTGATGAAGGACCCGATCATGGCCCTTTGGTTCCTTGTGATCCTGATCGCCATTCAGCAGCTGGATGGCAATATCATCGGCCCCAAGATCGTTGGCTCGGCCACCGGTCTTGCCTCAGTATGGGTCATTACGGCCATTATGCTGATGGGCGCGTATTTCGGCCCGATCGGCTGGTTTATCGGTGTGCCGCTGTTTTCCGTGATCTATCGCATGGTGGGTGACCTGGTCAACCGCCGCCTGCAAAAGAAGGGGCGCCCGATCGCCCTTTCCTATTACGAGGGCATTACCATGGCAGAGGAAGGCCTCGCGCAAGAGGCGCCGGCAAGCGCGCCGGCCGCTGCAGAAACGGAGGAGACGTATGAAGAAGTGGATGAATGATAAATATACCACTATTGCGATCTACGTTCTGCTCGTTCTTTTGGCCACGCTGCTCTTTTCCTTTGCCATTCTGAACTTAGGGCGCATATGGGACGTTACGCTGTTTCTTCTTTTCTCGGCCAAGAGCGTGGTGTTTGGCATCTTGATCGCCTTAGTGCTTTTCCCGCTTTGCAGCGTGCTGGAAAAGGGCCTGTCTCGCTTTGCCGAGCGGCGGCTACACAAGACCTGGCGCCCCTTCCCCTTGCGCGCCACGGCGGTATCGCTGGCCTATCTGATCGCTCTGATCCTGGTCGGCATCGTCGTCGTTTCGATCCTTCCTATGCTGGATCAAAACTATGACCAGCTGCAATCGACCCTGGCAGGATACGTCAATTCCTTGCTGAAGCTGCTGCAAAAGAACGATTTCATTTACGATCTGATCGTTTCTATCGTGGGTGTTTCCGGCCAGACCGCGCAGGAATTTATCAACAATCTGCTGGTTGAATATTCCGGCTATCTCAGCAGCTTTGCGGGCAACCTGGTCAACGTGCTGACGGTGG
>JAZQVK010000079.1:0-2874 GCA_045631765.1 Eubacteriales bacterium | reverse complement strand
AGGTAATATGGCCCTTTGCCTCTAAATCCTCGATCAGATCGCCCACGAACTTATCGCGCAAAAATTGCTCGTAGATCACCTCGTCCGTCACGCCGGTGAAGATGGACTCGCCATACTTCTCCACGTACTCAGCACGGCGCTCGGCAATCTCGGCCTCTGACAGCGAAAGCTCCTCCTGCTGCACAAAGAACCAGAAGATCATCTCGTTCTTGACGGCGGGAGTTGCATCGGTCTTCATGGCGGTCATATAATCGGCATCCTTGTAGCCAAGATACTGTGCCACCAGCTCCTTAGAGGGGGTAGCCGTACCAAACATGGAGGCGTAGTAGGAGGGGTAGTTGTTGTACATATCTACCATATCGGCCAGGTAGGTGGAAAGCACCGATTCCACGTAGGTAGTCAGCATCTCGTCCGGCACGGTGGGAATGCTAGCCTTGGCAGCAAGCTCGGCAAAGATGGCATTCGCCTTCGCGTTATACAGCGTGGTCTCTCGGTTTTGCTCCATCCCCTTTTTGATCTGCTCAAAGCAGGCCTCCAGCGAAGGATAGGCATGCTCACCCGAGAGGTTGAGAATGGCGTTCACGTAATCAACGCTGATGGTATCCGCCGTAAAGGCACCGGCACTGACGTCGCCGATATACAGCAGCTTACAGAAGAAGATCACCGGCTGCCCGGCAAGCTCGGTATTCCCATAATTTTCCGGGAAGGATAGCTCTAAGCGCACAGGGTTCTCCTCACCCGATTCGGCCGGCACGTAGCCGATCAGCCCGCTCTCAAACCCACTAATAAGGGTGTTCGAGCCGATCTCTAAATAGCCAACGCTGGTTGAGGTGCCGCCGGAAAAGCCCAGGCCAAGCGCCACGATATCGGTATAGGACATGCCGGTGCAGCGCACGTCTGCGATCTTGCCGGCAGAAACGGCTTCCTCAAGCGCCTTCCGTGTCACGCCGGAATACAGCAGGTATACATAATCCCCGTTTGCCACCGGCTTACTTGCATCGGCGATGGCCTGATAATACATGTTCTTGCTATTGTTGAAATAGCTGTTGAATTCCGCCTTTACGGCAGCATCGTCAACCGGGGCAACATCCTCAACCGTGATCTGCATATCGCGATAATTCCAGTCGCCAAAGGAAACATACTGAGACATATCCATGTCATCGTAAGCATAGCCGGGCAGCATGTCTACCGAGCCCATAGAGGGGTTGCCTGTTCCCTCCCCATTATCACCGCCGGCGCAGGCGGGCAGGCTAAAGAGCATAGTGCAAAGAAGCGCCAGTGCCAGCATTTTTTCAAAAATCTTCATAGCTTTCCTCCGTTTTTATACGTTCCTATCTATTTTATACGATAACCGATCAATTGTCAAGTTCGCGCTAAGAAAAAGCATGAACAATTCACAAAAGCGCCACATATTCTGTTAATGCGTACGCCTGATGCGTACGTGAAAGGAGCGCCTGCTATGGAGCAATGCGTTCTTACGATTGGTACTGTTACCGGCGCGATCCGCGCGCGCAAGCTGCTGGGGGCGGTTGGCATTGCCGCACGCCTTATTAAAAAAACCGGCAAGCAGAGCGGCGGCTGCGCCTACGGCTTAGAGATCCGCGCTGCCGATATGCAGCGGGCCATGCACGCCCTCAAGGAGGGCGGCATTTCCTTTGAATGGTCGCGTGGGCGGGTAGAGCGATGATCTATTTTGATAACGCCGCCACCACCTGGAAAAAGCCGCCCGGTGTATATGCCGCCATACGCAAGGCCCTGCACGCGTGTGGCGGCAACCCGGGTCGCTCATCGCACGCGCTTTCTTTGGCCGCCGCCGAGGCGATCGACCGTGTGCGCTGCTCGCTTGCCGCCCTGATCGGCGCAAGCGACCCGGGGCACATCATATTTTGCCAAAACGCGACCGAGGCGCTGAATTTGGCCATTCTGACCCGCGTACAGCGCGGGGATCACATTCTGATCAGCGACCGTGAGCACAACGCCGTTTATCGGCCGGTATGCCGGTTAGCACGCGAGGGGATCGCCGATTTTGACGTCTTCTCTACCAAGGGGGATGCCATAGCCGCGATCAAGCAGCTTCTGCGCGAAAACACGCGCATGCTGATCTGCAATCACGTCTCAAACGTGGACGGTGCCGTGGCACCCGTGGCGCGTATAGGAAAATTTTGCCGTGAAAGGGGTATCTATTTTATCGTAGATGCCTCGCAATCCTTAGGCCATATGCCGCTTTCCTGCCAAGAGATAGGGGCCGATGTGCTATGCGGCCCCGGGCACAAGGGGCTTTTTGGCATACAGGGCTGCGGCTTTGCCTACCTGAAAAGCGCCAAGGGGCTGCGTGAATTTTTAAGCGGCGGCAGCGGCAGCGCCTCTCGCCTGCCGGAAATGCCCCCCACCCTGCCCGAGCGCATGGAAGCCGGCACCCTGCCCACACCGGCGATCATGGCCTTAGGCGCCGGGGTCGATTTTTTGCGCAGCATCACGCCCGAGGCGGTTGCCGCGCATGAAAAAGCCCTTTCCCTGCGCCTGTCTGAGCGGCTTTCCGCCCTGCCAGGGGTGCAGCTATACGGCGGGGGTGGCGGCGTTCTCTCCTTCACCCTGGCCGACCACACGCCGGATGCCATCACCGATCTTCTTGATCGCCGCCGCATCTGCGTGCGGGGCGGCCTGCATTGCGCGCCGCTGGCACACACCGCCTTGGGCACGGCTGAGGGTGGCACCGTGCGCGTGAGCTTCAGCTATTTCAATACCGTGCGTGAGGTTGACCGCTTTGCCACCAATCTGAAGCAATGCTTGTAGTAACAGACAAAAACGGAGCGTCTGCTCCGTTTTTTCTCTTATTTTCTGTATTGTAGGGCGGCTATGCGACCGGCAAACGGT
>JAZQVK010000078.1:0-3963 GCA_045631765.1 Eubacteriales bacterium | reverse complement strand
ATTCTTGCGGTGTCGCTCGGTCTTGGCGGTATATGTATGTTTATGTCGCTCAGCGGTATGTCGGTGCTTTGATAGGGTGAAGTCATGACGGAAAATACACAGAAAAATATAGCGATACTCGGCTCAACAGGCTCTGTTGGCCGCCAGGCGCTGGAGGTTGCGGCTTATCATCATATACCCGTTGATTTCATCAGTGCCAATGCCTCGGTTTCTCTTTTAGAGGAGCAGGTGCGCGTTTTCCGCCCACGCCTGTGCGCGGTGGCAGACGAGCGTGCCGCGGCAGATCTGCGTACCCGCATTGCCGATACAGGCACCCGTGTGCTTGCCGGGCAGGCGGGCATTTTAGCCGGCATTGAAGAAACGAACGCCCCCGTTGTTGTCAATTCCATTTTAGGTGAGGCCGGGCTGATGCCCACCCTTGCCGTAATCAATGCCGGCCGCCGCTTGGCGCTGGCCAATAAAGAGTCGCTGGTGGTTGCCGGGCGCGAGGTCATGCGCCGCGCAAGCGAAAAGGGAGTACAGATCCTGCCGGTTGACAGCGAGCATTGCGCCATCTTTCAATGCTTGCAGGCCGGCCGCAAAAGCGAGGTGCGCCGCCTATGGCTCACCGCCTCCGGCGGACCCTTCTTTGGCTATAGCCGCGAGCAGCTTTCACGCGTGACCCGGGCTGAGACGCTGGCACACCCCACCTGGCAGATGGGCGCCAAGATCACGGTGGATTCCGCCACCCTGATGAACAAGGGCTTTGAGCTGATCGAGGCCGCCTGCCTCTTTGACCTACCGGCCGAGGCGGTGACTGTTGTGGTGCAGCGGCAAAGCATAATCCATTCTATGGTGGAATATATTGATAATACCGTTATTGCCCAGCTTAGCGTGCCGGATATGCGCGATTGCGTGCAATACGCGCTTACCTATCCCGCCCGTGCAGAGGGGCTAACGCCACCGCTTGACTTTTTCTCGCTCGGCCGCCTGACCTTTGACCGGCCGGATGGCGAAGCCTTTCCGCTTCTGCCGCTTGCCGCGCGTGCTTATGCGCTGGGTGGCGCGGTGCCCGCCGTGCTGAACGCGGCAATCGAGGAGGCCGTTGCCGCTTTCCTCTCCGACCGCCTGCACCTGACCGATATCTTTGACGTTGTGTGCGAAACGGTAGAGGCGTATAGCACCGCCGCCGCGCAAGAAACAACGCTGGAGGGTATTTTGGCCGTTGCGCATGAGGCGCGCCTGGCAGCCAGGAGCCGTGCTGCGGCACGCACCCACTAAACGCCACAAAGGGAGTACACATGGATATACTGTATTGGCTGATCGCCATTCTGGCCTTTGGCCTGCTGATCTTTATTCACGAGATGGGGCATTACCTGACCGCACGCCTCTTCCGCGTGAAGATATACGAGTTTTCTATCGGCATGGGACCCAAGCTGCTGACCTACACCTCGAAAAAAACGGATATCAAGTATTCGCTTGGTATGCTCCCGTTTGGCGGCTACGTCAGCATGGCAGGGGAGGATGAAGAATCTGACGACCCTAACGCGCTGCCCAATAAGGCTGCCTGGAAGCGCTTTATCATCGTGGCCGCCGGTGCGACCATGAACCTGCTGCTGGGCATGGCGCTGGTGCTTTCGGTCGTAATCGCCACGCCGGCACTGCCCTCTAACACCATTCGGCAGTTCCCCGCAAACGAGTGGTATGAAAAAAATGAATTCGTCTCCTCGGCTACCTACGGCCTGCAAGCAGGGGATACCATCGTGGCCGTCAACGGTACGCGTGTGCATACCGGCTATGATATGAGCTACGAGATCGTGCACGACGGTGCCAGCGAATGTGCCGTTACCGTACTGCGTGAGGGAAGAGAGCTAACGCTTGCCGTTCGTTTTCCCAGCTCGGTAGAGCAGGGGGTCGGCTACGGCATTGCCGATTTCTACGTCGAGCCGGCGGAGAAGAGCGTGGGCAACGTGCTGCGCCACACCGTCTCACGCACGACCACTACCGTCAAAATGATCTGGGAGTCGCTTATCGACCTCTTTGCCGGCAAATACGGTATGGAGGCAGTCTCTGGCCCTGTCGGTGTTGCCGGTGTGATCGCGGATACCGCCGCCACCAGCGCGCGGGATACGGTTATGCTGATCGCGGTGATCAGCATAAACCTCGGCCTTGTCAACATTTTCCCACTTCCGGCGTTGGATGGTGGCCGCCTGGTGTTCATCCTGATCGAGATGATCGCGCGGCGCCCGGTTCCCGCCAAATACGAGGGTATCGTGCATTTTATCGGCTTTATTTTGTTGATGGGGCTGATGGTGCTGGTGCTGTTCAAGGATATCTTTACTCTGTTTTCGTAAATAGCGGCGCGCCCGTTGGGCGCGCCTTTCCGTCAAGAAAGGAAACGTTATGAAACGCCATCCTACCAAAGAGGTTCATGCCGGCCGTGTCACGATCGGCGGCGCTGCCCCGATCTCGGTGCAGACCATGACCAATACCGATACGCGTGATAAGGAAGCCACGCTTGCCCAGGTGCAGGCGCTTGCCGCTGCCGGGGCAGATATCATTCGCCTTGCCGTGCCGGAGGAGGCTGCCGCCACAACCTTTGCCTATCTGAAGGAGCGGGGTGTTACCCTGCCGCTGGTGGCCGATATTCATTTTGACCATCGTATTGCGCTGGCATCTATTGCCGCCGGGGCGGATAAGATCCGCATCAACCCGGGCAACATCGGCTCGCGCGAAAAGGTTGGCGAGGTGGCTCGCGCCTGCCGCGCGGCCGGCGTTCCCATCCGTATCGGTGTCAATTCCGGCTCGCTTGAGAAGCATATTTTAGCCAAGCACGGGGCCCCCACGGCCGAGGCGCTGGCTGAAAGTGCGCTTTACCACGCCTCGCTTTTAGAGGAATTTGATTTTACCGATATCGTTCTTTCCGTCAAGGCCTCTACCGTGACCGAGATGCTGGCCGCCAACCGTATTCTTGCTGAGCGGACAAGCTACCCCCTGCACCTGGGCGTGACCGAGGCTGGCGGGGCGCATATGGGTGTGATCAAAAGCGCCGTGGGCATTGGCGCCTGCCTGGCCGACGGCATTGGCGATACCATTCGCGTCTCGCTCACGGCTGACCCGGCCTTAGAGATCAAAGAGGCGCGCGCCATTCTTTCGGCGCTGGGCATGAACCCGGTGAAGGAGATGGATATTATCTCCTGCCCCACCTGCGGCCGTACCCGTATTGATCTGATCCCGCTGCTTGCCCAATTTGAGGAAGAATTAGATAAGACCGGTCTGCGCCGCCTGCCGCTGCGTGTGGCCTTTATGGGCTGCGTGGTCAATGGCCCCGGCGAAGCGCGAGAGGCCGATATCGGCATTGCCGGCGGCATTGGCGAGGGGATCCTTTTTAAGAAGGGTGAGATCGTTCGCCGCGTGCCGGAGGGGGCCATCGTGCCCGAGCTGATTGCCGAGATACGGAGAATGAGCCATGCAGAATAAAAGCTTTTTTGACATTTTTCGCCGTTACGAGGCGCAGGGCGAAAAGCGTAAGCTGCTTGAGCGGGCAGAGGGGTTAGACGTTCGTTACTGCCGCGACCCCTTTCGCGTGGAGGTAGACCTCTATTTTTCCGCCGTGCAGGATCACGTTTTGCTCTACGCCATTGAGGACGAGCTGTGCGCGCTGTATGAGGCGCGCTCCTTCCGCATTTTTCCCAAATATCCCGCCTCGCTGTTTTCGCTTTCCTCTATGCCGGCCGTGCTGGCCGAGGCAGAGCGCATCGGCGCGGTCACGCACGGCTTTTTTGAGGAGCCGCGCTTCACGCTGGAGGAGGGGAAGCTGTACGTGGATCTGCCCTTTACGAATGCCGGCATCGATCTTTTGAACTTGGCCAAGACAGACAGCATCTTAGCCGGTATTATCCATAGCCGCTACGGCAAGGCCGTGCAGGTCAGCATTCGCCCAACGGTCGATGCGGCCGAGCAGGTCGAGCGCCGCCGCCAGGA
>JAZQVK010000077.1:0-7380 GCA_045631765.1 Eubacteriales bacterium | reverse complement strand
GTGAGCCAAGGAGTTGTGTTCTTCTCTTGTCTTCCTAAGACCGCTTGGCCTCCGACTTGACCTTGTGCGCATGGCGGCCAAGGATCTTTCTGAGGCGCATCGCATCATGGATTTTTGCATGCTGACCGACGTTGGCATTCTTACCTACAGCGATCCTGCCTATCCCGCACGGCTGCGTTTGTTGCCAGATGCGCCGCCCGTTTTATATTACAAGGGCAAGCTGCCACCGTTTGACGGGCGTTTGCTTGTGTCTGTGGTTGGCACAAGATGGATGAGCGAATACGGAAAGCGCATGGGCTTTGAGATCGCTTACGACCTGGCAAGAGCCGGTGCGATCGTGGTTACCGGTATGGCGCTGGGGAACGATGGCGTTGCCGCAGCCGCCGCGTTGGCCGCCGGTGGTAAAACGATTGCCGTGCTTGGCAGCGGTATTGACATTATCTACCCGCGCGAGCATCAATATCTGATGCACGCCATTGCGCAAAAGGGGCTGGTTATAACAGAGTTTGCGCCCGGCACGCCGCCTGAGGCAAGAAACTTCCCCAGGAGAAACCGCATTATCAGCGGATTATCCCAGGGCGTTTTGGTGGTAGAGGGGAACGAGCGTAGCGGTGCCTTGATCACCGCTCGCTTGGCTGAGCAGCAGGGAAGAGACGTATACGCCCTTCCGGGCAATGCCGATGAAGAAAACAGCCAAGGTACTACGCTGCTGCTGAAAAACGGCGCGCACCCCGTTACGTGTGCTGACGATATCATCAAGCGATACGAAACATTATACGGCAACCGGCTGAATATCTTTAATCTACTGAAGCCGGCAAGCGCCAACGTTGACCGTGTCTTGGCCTCCTACCGCATTTCTGCCAGGGGCGACCGATACGGCAATCGCCAGGCTACGTCTATCCCCAAGCAAGACAAGGCAACACCCGCACCGAAGAAAATTGAAAATTCTTCTCCTGCCGTTGAAAAGGTGCCGCCTGCTAAGCCATCTCCTATCAATGAAGAGAAGCTTGGCAAGTTAGACGAGAGCTTTGTGGCCGTTTATCGTGCCATGCCGGCAGGGCGTGCGGTTTCAATTGATGAAATATGCGCTACCGGTATTCCAGCCGGTCAGGTCATGACAGCGCTGACGATGTTAGAGCTGAATAAGCTGGTCTCCTCTTTACCGGGTGGCCGATATATACGCGTATAACAGGAAATTTGGAAAGGAATTCATAGAAAGATGGCAAACTTAGTAATCGTAGAGTCTCCCTCAAAGGCCGCAACGATAAAAGGCTATTTAGGGTCAAACTATAAAGTCATTGCTTCCAAGGGCCACGTGCGTGATCTCCCTAAAAGCACGCTGGGCGTGGATTTGGAAAATGATTTTGCGCCGCACTATATCAACATCCGCGGCCGTGGCGATGTGATCACCCAGCTGAAAAAGGAAGCAAAGGCTGCCAATAAGGTATTCTTGGCAACCGACCCTGACCGCGAGGGGGAGGCTATCTCCTGGCACCTGGCAACCGTGCTCGGCATACCGTTCGACAAGGCTTGTCGCGTTACCTTTAACGAGATCACCAAGGGCGCGGTAAAGGATGCCATTAAGCACCCGCGCGCCATTGATGAGGATCTTGTTAATTCCCAGCAGGCGCGCCGCATTCTGGACCGCATTGTAGGCTATAAGCTCAGCCCGTTTCTTTGGAAGAACGTAAAAAGCGGTCTTTCCGCTGGGCGTGTACAATCGGTTGCTACGCGCATCATTGTTGAGCGGGATGAAGAGATCCGTGCCTTTGTACCTAAGGAATATTGGACGGTGGATGCACTTCTGAAAACGGCCGCAGGCGAGGAATTTATCGCCCGCTACGTGGGCAAGCGCAAGCTGGAATCCGAGGCAGATGCAGCCGCACTGCTCGCTGACCTAAAGAAAAACGGCTTTACGGTCGTAAATATGAAATCTGCTGAAAAGAAAAAGCAGCCGGCTCCGCCCTTTACCACCTCCACCATGCAGCAGGAGGCCTCGCGCAAACTTGGCTTCCAATCCCAGCGTATCATGAAGGTAGCGCAGGAGCTGTATGAAGGTATTAACCTTGGTTCTGAATTTGGTGGCGTGCAGGGTCTTATTACGTACATGCGTACCGATTCGCTTCGTATTTCCGGCGTAGCGCAGGAGGCCGCGCTTGACCTGATCCGCACCCGGTATGGCGAAGAATATATGCCGCCCAGCCCTCGCGTTTATCGCGCAAAATCTAACGCGCAGGATGCGCACGAGGCGATTCGCCCCTCTAATGTTGCCATTGAGCCAAAGCAGATCAAAAAGCTGCTGACAAGCGATCAGTATAAGCTTTATAAGCTGATCTGGGATCGCTTCGTTGCCAGCCAGATGGCCGCAGCCGTTCTCAACACCACCACCATCGAGATTGAAAACGGCAAAGAAACCTTCCGCGCCAGCGGCTACACGGTAAAATTCCAGGGCTACATGTCGGTATACGGCAATGATGACCACCAGGATGAGGACGGAAGCTACGGCCGTCTGCCGATGACCGAGATTGGTGAGAAGCTGACGACGATGGAGGTGACCCCCTCCCAGCATTTCACCGAGCCGCCTGCCCATTATAACGAGGCAACGCTGATCAAATTCTTAGAGGAGAATGGCATCGGCCGCCCAAGCACCTATACCCCTATTATCACCACCATCATTGCCAGAAGCTACGTAAAGCGCAGCGGCAAGGCGCTGGTTTCCACCCCGCTTGGCGAGGTAACGACCCGCTTGATGAAGGAAAACTTCCCGGATATCGTGAACTACGAGTTCACTGCCTCAATGGAGGATAAGCTGGACTCGATCGAAAACAAGACCAACACCATGAACGCCGTTCTGGGTGATTTCTACGATGGCTTTAAGGTGTCCCTTGAAAAGGCTATGAGCCAAACGACCAAGGAGACTGTAGAGATCCCGCCTGAGGAATCCAACGTAGAATGCGAGCTTTGCGGCAGCAAGATGGTTTATAAAAACGGGCGCTTTGGCCGTTTCTTGGCTTGCCCCCGTTACCCGGAATGCAAAAACACCAAGGCCATCGACCGTAACGGCAACCCCGTCACAAAGAACGAGGAAAAGAACGAGATCGCCGATTTCAAGTGTGAGCTGTGCGGTGGCGATATGATCCTGCGCACCGGTCGATATGGCAGCTTTTACGCATGTGCCAACTACCCCACCTGTAAAAACACCAAGCAAAAGGTGATCGAGATCGGCGTTCCGTGCCCGCAATGCGGCGCCAAGGTCGTTGCCAAGCGTGGCAAGGGGCGCACCAGCTTCTACAGCTGTGAGCGTTACCCTGAGTGTGATTTTTCCTCTTGGGATATGCCCACCAATGAACAATGCCCGCAGTGCGGCAAGCAGCTTTTCCTTCGCAAGAGCCGTAACACGGTTCTGTGCCATGATAAGCAGTGCGGCTACAAGCGCGAGGAGCCTGTTGCGACCAAGCAGGAAGAGGAGACCGAAGAGTGATGGCAGAAGCAAGCACGCCTCGCATTCGCATCGTTGGTGCAGGCCTTGCAGGCTGTGAGGCTGCCTGGCAGGCTGCACGCTTGGGGGTAGCGGTTGATCTGTATGAAATGAAGCCGCACAAATATACCCCCGCCCACCATCATCCGGGCTTTGCAGAGCTGGTGTGCTCCAATTCCTTGCGCTCGAACGACCTGTCAAACGCCGTTGGTCTCTTAAAGGCAGAGCTGCAAACGCTTGGCTCCCTGATCATAGAGGCGGCGTATGCTACGCAGGTACCTGCCGGATCGGCTCTGGCGGTAGATCGCGAGAAATTTTCCGGCTACATTACTGAAAAGATCAAAAGCAATCCGTTGATCACCGTTCACGAGGAAGAGGCAACCACCATAGACGATAGCGTGATCACGGTGATCGCCAGCGGCCCCTTAACAAGCGAGGCGCTGGCCAACGAGATCATCAGCTTGCTGGGCACAGAGAGCCAGCTGTATTTTTACGATGCGGCCGCTCCGATCGTGGATGCCGCCAGCATTGATATGAATATTGCCTATTTTGCCTCTCGCTATGGCAAGGGTGACCCCCAGGATTACCTGAATTGCCCTATGACACGTGAGGAATACGATGCGTTTTACGAGGCGCTGGTCGGCGCCGAGGTGGCGCAGCTCAAGGCCTTTGATCAGCAGGCGCAGGAGGGCGACCCCAAGGTGTTTGAAGGGTGCATGCCGGTTGAAGTAATGGCGCGCCGCGGCTACGATACGCTGCGCTATGGCCCCATGAAACCGGTCGGCCTCCCTTTGCCGGGCAGCGATAAAGAGGCCTATGCCGTTGTGCAGCTTCGCCGCGAGAACCGAGAGGGAAGCATGTATAACTTGGTCGGCTTTCAAACGCACTTGACCTTTGGCGAGCAGAAGCGTGTTTTTCGCATGATCCCCGGGCTTGCCAATGCAGAATTTTTCCGCTTTGGCGTTATGCACCGCAATACCTATCTGCGTTCCCCCGGTATCCTGACACCGCAATATGCCATGAAAGCAAAGCCGAACCTGTTTTTTGCCGGACAGATGACAGGGGTGGAGGGGTATGTAGAATCTACCTCCTCCGGCCTGGTTGCCGGCATCAATGCCGCGCGCCTTGCAAGGGGCGAGCAGCCATTAGATTTCCCGGCCACCACGGAAATTGGTGCGCTGGCGCATTATGTCAGTGAATCGACAGCCTCGAGCTTTCAACCAATGAATGCCAATTTCGGTGTGATCACACCGCTTGAAAAACGTGTAAAGGGAGGCAAGGCTGCCAGGAATCAGGCCTACGCAGAGCGATCTGCCGAGGTGCTGCGCCTCTTGCTCGCTGCCGAGTAATATTCACTTTGTCTGTGGCATCCTTGCCTGATGCCGGAAAGGTGTTTTGTGAGAATTATAATTGATGTAATGAGTGGCGATCACGCGCCGCTCGAGCTATTAAAGGGTGCCGTGATGGCGGCCGAGGAATATCGCGTTCCCATCACCGTGGTCGGTGACCCTGAAGTGATTGAACGGGTAGCCAAGGAAAATGCGCTTTCCTTAGAAAGCGTAGAGATCGCGCATGCAGAGGACGTGATCAGCATGGAGGATAAGCCGCTTTCTATCATTCGAGAGAAAAGCAATTCCTCTATGGGCGTTGGACTTCGCATGCTACAAAACGGCGAGGGGGATGCTTTTGTCAGCGCCGGCAACACCGGTGCGTTGCTGGCAGGCTCCACGCTGCTCGTGCGAAGAATCAGAGGTATTCGGCGGGCGGCTATTGCCACCTTTTTGCCGTTTCCTACCCCCGTGCTGCTGATGGATGCCGGTGCCAATCTGGTCGTCACACCGGATGACCTTGAGCAATTTGCTTACATGGGCTCCTTCTATATGAAAAAGCTGCACGGCATCGAGAAGCCGCGCGTTGGCCTTTTGAATAACGGTGCAGAGGCAACCAAAGGGCTACCGCTACAGGTAGAGACCTATGAGCGACTTTCCGCCAATCCCGATATCAATTTCATTGGTAACGTTGAAGCAAAAGATATCCCCTTTGATGCTTGCGATATCCTATTGACGGATGGCTTTACCGGCAACATCGTTTTGAAGTATACCGAGGGGATGGGCAGGTTTATGCTCTCGACCCTCAAGCAGCTGTTTACCAAAAATGCCATTACCAAGGCCTCTGCCCTTGCTATGAAGGGGCAGCTTTCCGCCCTGAAGAAGCAGTTTGATGCCTCTGAATATGGTGGTGCCCCCTTGCTTGGCATTTCTCGCCCCGTTATTAAGGCTCACGGCAGCTCTGATGCCAAGGCCATCAAAAATGCCGTATTACAAACGATTGCCTTTTTAAGCACGGGCATGAATCACGAGATCGCGCGCATGGCTGCCGAGCTTGATCTGAAAAACCGCGAAAAGAAAAAGGCAGAGGAAAGCGAAAGCAGCACAACTACGGAATAAAGATCAAAAAGGGGGAAAAACGCATGGAAGGCAACAGCCTTTTGCCGCTGCAAAGGGCATTGGGATACACCTTTGTGGATGAAGGGCTTCTTTTGACCGCGCTGACACATACCTCCTTTTCTAACGAGAATAAAAGCACAGCTACACACAACGAAAGAATTGAATTTTTGGGTGATGCTGTTTTAGGGCTCACCATTAGCCATATTTTGTTTCATCGATATCCTACCGCATCCGAGGGCGTTTTATCTCTCTACCGGCAATACCTGGTATGTGAGGCCACGCTGGCGCGTGTCGCACAAAGGCTATCGCTTGGCTCGTATTTGCGCCTGGGGCGCGGAGAAGAGCGGCATGGCGGGCGAGAGAAACGGTCGATCCTCGCTGATGCAACCGAGGCGCTGTTCGCCGCCATCTTTTTAGACGCAGGCGAGGAGGCCGGCGGTGTTCTTGCTGATATCATGACAAAGCTGTTTCATGACGAGCTGCTCGCCTGTGAGCGCCTGCGCAGCGGAGATTACAAATCCAGGCTACAGCAGCTGGTAGAGCAGGATGGCAACGAGCGGCTTGATTATCGCGTTGCCTCGGTGCAAGGGCCGGTGCACGACCCTATTTTTCACATAGAGGCATTATTGAATAGCAATATCATCGGCAAGGGTGTTGGTCGCTCTAAGCAAGAGGCCGAGCAGCTTGCCGCGCGCGAGGCGCTTCTTTTGTTTGGTGCTAAGAATTTGTGATCTGCCTTGTTTTATTTCATCAATTACTTTGCTGAAGGAGAAAATCCGTGTACCTAAAATCATTAGAATTACATGGTTTCAAATCATTCCCAAACCGTACGGTTTTGAATTTTGAAAGAGGAACTACCGTTGTCGTTGGTCCGAACGGCAGCGGCAAATCCAATATTTCCGATGCGATGCGTTGGGTTCTTGGCGAGCTTTCCAGCCGCAGCATTCGCGGCACAAAAATGGAGGACGTTATTTTCGGTGGTACCAATGACCGCCGCCCCATGGGCTTTGCCGAGGTATCCGTTTGCTTCGATAATACCGATAAAAATCATGCACTAAATCTCCCTTACGACGAGGTAGTCGTTACCCGCCGTTATTACCGTGCCGGAGAGAGCGAGTATTTTATCAACCGCAAGCCCTGCCGCCTGCGTGATATCTACGAGCTGTTTATGAATACCGGTGTCGGCCGCGAGGGCTATTCTATCATCGGCCAGGGGCGCATTGCCGAGATCCTTTCCAAAAAAAGTGAGGACCGCAGAAACTTCTTTGAAGAGGCCGCGGGCATCTCTAAGTTCCGCTTCAAAAAGCAAGAGGCCGAGAAAAAGCTGGCAGACACAGAAAACAACATGGTGCGTGTGCGCGACATTCTTAGCGAGCTGGAGGGGCGCGTAGAGCCCCTGCGCCGCGATTCGGAAAAAGCACGCCGCTATCTTGAATTATACGAGAGAAAAAAAGA
>JAZQVK010000076.1:0-2875 GCA_045631765.1 Eubacteriales bacterium | reverse complement strand
TTGGCTGCCGCATCTGTGAAAAGAAGTGCCCCACCGGCGCTATCCGTGTAGAGGGTAACCTGGCCGAGATCAATTACGATCTATGCACCGGCTGCGGCGCGTGTGCCGAGGCCTGCCCACGCAAGATTATACATAAGCTATAAAAGCAAGGGCTTTCGCGTGCGAAAGCCCCGGTCTTTTATAGATAGGCGGAAAGCGTAAGCTCCGCCAAACGGATGTGCCGGCGGGAGACGGTGTAGGACATGCCGAGCTCCTCGCCCACGTACTGAATAAAGGGGTAGAAGCAGCTGCCGCCCATGTTGGCTTGCAGCAGGATCTCGCTTTTCCCGATATCCGACGTGTTGATCCGCACCACGCCGATATGCTCGCGGTCGATGGGGGCGTGAAAGAGATACAATTCGCCGTGATAGAGGATAAAATCCGAGCGGGATTGGCAATCCTCGATCAGCACCGGCCTTGCCCATTCACCACTTGAGAGATCATAGTAGGTCAAGAAGCCGTAGCGCGTATCATCCTGCTGGCGGACGAAGTAGTAGCACCTATCGTCCAGCAGGTAAACCGCGTTTTCCCACTTTGACCAGTTGGAAAAATCAGGCTGAGAAACGTATTCCCAAGTGATGAAATCGGCGCTCTTCATCAGAAAATTCATATCCCCGCTGTAGGCGCCGGTATAATAGTAGCGCACGCCGTTTTCGATGCGCGAGGTGAATTTTTGCATGATGCCGATATCGCTGTACATTTTTTTACAGCCGATGCCGTTTGCGCCCAGGCCGGAAAGAATGCCCGCCGTGCTGAAATCGTTGACCGTATCGCCGACCCGCAGCCGGTTCACACCCACCTCACCCAGCGTGTGGGAAGACAGCGAGAACGGGCGGTAGAGGCGGTAGTAGGTATCCCCCACCTTGGCCGTCCACAGGATGTAGAGAGTATCGGCATCTCGCCTTGCAAGAATGGTATCGTAGACCAGATTCACGCGCAGGCCGCCGCATTCGTCACCCACCTTCTGAATATCCAGCACCGTCATGCGGTCGGGGGTGTCGATCGGGCAGTAGGCCAGGCGGGCGGTCTGATGGTTGGGGTCCTCGGCGGCCGATTCGGTATTGGCATAGTAGGTCATATAGATGATGCCGTCGATCACCATAAAGGTAGAAACGTGCACCATCTGGTCGCCTTCCTTTTCAAAATCGGCCACGTGCCGGGCGTTGATCTCACGGGCAAAGGCCTCGCCCCTTCTTTTTGCCTCCTCACTCGCGTCAGAGGCGCGCAGGATGGCGGCGGCATCAGTGATCTCCACACCGTGGATCTCAGCAGACTGCTTGCCGGCAGGCACAGGCGTAAACATAGGCTGTCTCCTTCCACAAAACAGGTTGCTTATAGTATAAACACGATCGCCTGTCCTGTCAAGGCCGCATTTTGACAAAAAATAATAGGATTTTGACATACAAAGGGCACCCCGCATGACGGGGTGCCTTGCTGGTTATGCAACGGTCAGTACCTTGCCGGGCTCGGCAATATACTGCTTGCCGTTTGCGTAGAAATAAACCGGGGTGGTGGTGGGATTGTAGCAATAGCGGCCGTCTACTGAGATCTCCAGTCGCTCGATGGCCTTGGTATAATCGTAGATCTCGCCGTTGGTCGCGTACCAGATATCCGCGCGCCCTGCCATCTTTTCGGCAAATTCCTCAATGACATGCCAGTTGTCGTTATCGTCAAACTCGTAGCTGTGGCCCCAGACGTAGAACATTGAGAGCCGCGGGCGGTCACGCCGCGCCTCGTCATCCGCTAAGGCAAGGAACTGATCGCCAAGCGCCATCAGGCGCGGGTTGTTGTGGTGGCAGGTAGCCGGCAGACGCAGCCAGTCACCGGGCATATCAAACCGCTCGGTAGAGACGGTGGTGCGCGCATACTTGATGCCGGCCTGGCGCAAAACCTCAACCACGTGGGGGGCGTGTGTGCCGTAGGGGTAGGCCATGCCGGTGACGGGATGGCCAAAGATCTCCTCTAAGGCACGGCGATCCTCTACCACCTCGTGCATCACGGTGGCAGATGTCTCCCATTCTAAATGCGGGTGGGTATAGGTATGTACGGCCACCTCGATGCCGGGGGTGTTATACACCGCGCGCGCTGAGCTTACGGAAAGACGGCCGTGAGGCGCAGCCAGGTCATCCACCTCGCCAAGGGCGCTGCTGTTCAGGTTGAACGTGCCGGACAGGCCGTTTTTGTGCAAAATCTCAACCAAACGGCGATCCTGCCGAACGCCGTCATCATAGCTAAAGGTCAGCGTTTTCAGGCGAAAGCCGGGAAACCGATAATAGTACTGCATATCCTTCTCTCACTTTCTCTGGCTCAGATGCAGGGCGTAGCCCATGATCTCTTGACGGAAGTAGATCACGGTCAGCTTGCCCTTTTCATCATAGCCGGCGCTCTCGTCGATAAAATCAAAGCCACGGCGCTTGAAGTAGGCAACGGCACGCTCGATGCAATCGGTCTCGATGCCGATGTGGCCGACCCTGCCGCGGCCGTTTTCACCGCGAATGACCTCAAACCAGTTGCCGTAGAAATAGGCACCGGGAAACTCGCGCACCGGCTGGCCAAACATCTCGGAAAGCAGGCGCACGCCGGCATCGGCCTCCTTGCCGGCATTGATACCAACGTGGTAGAGCTTGAAGCCGAAGATGGCGTTGACAGCCTCGCGCACGGCGGCACGGATCTCGTCAAAGCGCCCCTCCTCCAGCATGTCGCTCTTCATCATAAAGCTGCCGCCACAGGCAAGCACGCTTGGGCAGGAGAGATAGGCGGTCACGTTCTCGGCTGAGACACCGCCCGTAGGCACGAATTTCATCATGTGATAGGGGGCGGCGATGGCCTTGATGGC